>JAFACJ010000510.1 GCA_023425615.1 Actinomycetes bacterium | reverse complement strand
GTGGGCGATGACCAGCGAGGTGCGCCCGGCCAGCGCGGTCGCCAGGGCGCGCTGGACGGCGGCCTCGGACTCGGAGTCCAGATGCGCGGTCGCCTCGTCGAGCACCACCACGGCGGGCGCCTTCAGCAGCAGCCGGGCCAGCGCCATGCGCTGCTTCTCCCCGCCCGACAGGCGGTAGCCGCGGTCGCCGACCACGGTGTCCAGGCCGTCGGGCATCGCCTCGACCAGGGGGCGGATCTGGGCGCCCTCCAGCGCCCGCCACAGCTCCTCCTCGGTGGCGCCGGGACGGGCGTACAGCAGGTTGCTGCGGATGGTGTCGTGGAAGAGGTGGGCGTCCTGGGAGACGACGCCGACCGTCTCGTTCAGCGAGGCGAGGGTCAGGTCGCGGACGTCCTGGCCACCGATGCGGACCCGGCCCTCGTTCACGTCGTACAGCCGCGACACCAGATGGGTCATCGTGCTCTTCCCCGCGCCCGAGGGCCCCACCAGCGCCACGAGCCGGCCCGGCTCGACGGTGAAGCTGACGTCGTGCAGCACCTCCTTGCTGGGCGCGGAGTCGGCGCGGGCGATCGACTCCAGGGAGGCGAGGGAGACCTCCTCGGCGGCCGGGTAGCGGAAGGTGACGTGCTCGAAGACGACGCCGGGGGTGCCGGCGGACTCCAGCGGCCGCGCGTCCTCGCGCTCGGCGACCATCGGCTTCAGGTCGAGGACCTCAAAGACGCGGTCGAAGCTCACCAGGGCGGTCATCACGTCGACCTGGACGTTGGACAGGGCGGTGAGCGGCCCGTACATCCGGTTCAGCAGCGCCGCCAGCGCCACCAGCGTGCCGATCTGCAGGCCGCCGCCGACCGCCAGCACCCCGCCGACCCCGTAGATCATCGCGGTGGCCAGCGAGGCGACGAGGGTGAGGGCGGTGAAGAAGACGCGCCCGTACATGGCCGAGAGCACGCCGATGTCGCGGACCCGCCCGGCCCGCCGGGAGAAGCGCGCGGACTCCTCATCGGGGCGGCCGTAGAGCTTGGCCAGCATCGCGCCCGAGACATTGAAGCGCTCGGTCATCAGCGAGCCCATCTCGGCGTCCAGCACCATCTGCTCGCGGCTGATCTTCTGCAGCCTGCGCCCCACCAGCTTGGCGGGGATGATGAACACCGGGAGCAGCAGCAGCGCGATCACGGTGACCAGCCAGGACAGGTAGACCATCGCGACCAGCACCAGCACCAGGCTGATGACGTTGGAGACGACCGAGGACAGCGTGGTGGTCAGTGCCCGCTGCGCCCCGATCACGTCGCTGTTGAGACGGGAGACGAGGGAACCGGTCTGCGCGCGCATGAAGAACGCCACGGGCATCCGCTGCACATGGTCGAAGACCTGGCTGCGCAGGTCGTAGATCAGCCCTTCCCCGATCCGCGCCGAGTACCAGCGCTGTATCAGCGACAGCGCCGCGTCCACCAGCGCCAGCCCCGCGAGGCCCGCGGCCAGGCCGAGCACCAGCGCGCGGTTCCCGGGTACCACGCCGCGGTCGATGATCGCCTGGATGAGCAGGGGGCTGGCCACCACGCTCACCGCGGCCAGCGCGTTGAGCAGCAGGAACAGCACGAGGTCACGCTTGTAGGGACGGGCGTACCCCAGGATCCGCTTGACCGTGCCGGGCTTGAGCTTCTCGTGCTTGACCGACGGGTCTCTGCGGAAGGACGCCATCACCGAGAAGCCATTGTTGCCCGGCATGCCCATACGGCTCGACTCCTTTGTCGCGGGGGACGGATATCCGCAGCCACATAAGCGGATCGACCAGCCGAATATTCCGTATATTCGGTAAATCAGCTACTGGCGAAGCAGCCGCTTGACCTGCGCCTGCCGCTCGGCCAGGCACTGCTCGTCCAGGGTGTTGCCCGGCGCCCGCTGCAGCAGCTCCTTGGTGGCGCGCGCGGCACCGGCCTCGACCTGCAGCAGCGCGGTGATCAGCTCCTCGACCGCCTCGTCCAGCTCGCCGGACTTCACGACCCGCTCGACCAGGCGCAGCTCGCGCGCCTCGTCGGCGGGGATCACCCGCGCGGTCAGGCACAGCTCCAGCGCCCGGGGCAGGCCGACGATGTCGACGAGCGGCTTGGTGCCGGTCAGGTCGGGCACCAGGCCGAGCGCCGGCTCCTTCATGCAGAACTGGGCGTCCTCGGTGGCGATCCTGAGGTCGCAGGAGAGCGCGAGCTGGAAGGCGGCGCCGATGGCGTGGCCGTGCACCGCGGCGATCGTGGTGAACCGGGGGTCGCGCAGCCAGCGGAAGCCCTCCTGGTACTCGCCGATCAGCTCGGCGAGCGCGTCGGGGCCCACGCCCTGGGGCAGCGCGGGCGGCTCGCCCGGGATGCCCTCGGGCGTGAAGGCGCGGATGTCCAGGCCGGCCGAGAAGGACGGCCCGGCACCCTTGATCACCACGATCCGCACACTGCCGGGAAGCTCGGCGCCCAGGGCCGCCAGCCCCCGCCACATCGCGGGAGACTGGGCGTTGCGCCGCTCGGGGCGGTTGAGGGTGATGGTGGCCACGGTGTCCTCGTGACCGAGTTCGAGCAGCAGACCCGCCTGCGCCAGATCCGTCATGTTGCGCCTCCTCCGGACGGCCGGTCCCCCTCCGGGACCGGCGTACGCGCACGGGACGGGGCCTGGCCCGCCGCCGCGACCAAGACCGAATATTACTCGGTAGTAGCCGGACGGCGGGCGCGGGTGTCTGATCCGCTGTGCCTCATGTGCTCGCCGCGGGGACCGGGGCCCCGCGAGTCATGCCTTCTTGCCTCGGGTGGCCCCACCGCGCCCGCGCAGGTTCACGCCGGACTCGGTGAGGATGCGGTGGATGAAGCCGTAGGAGCGGCCGGTGGCGGCAGCCAGGGCGCGGATGCTCTCGCCGGAGTCATACCTCTTCTTGAGCTCCTGCGCCAGCTTGTCGCGCTCGGCACCGGTCACGCGGGTGCCCTTCTTCAGGGTCTCTGCCACGAGTACCTCCCGTAGTGGTGTGGTGACCGCTGCGTTATCTCCTGCCATGATCAGACATCTTCGCCGGATCGGCTACCCACTACGCCAGAAAAGATCTGCTTCCTTGCTCAGGAGGTCAAGCCAGAGCCACCAGATCGGCAAAATCCTCGCTCCAGATATCTTCCACACCATCGGGCAGCAAAATCACCCGTTCCGGCTGGAGCGCCTGTACCGCGCCCTCGTCGTGGGTGACCAGGACGATGGCGCCCGCGAAGGTGTTGATGGCCCCGAGGATCTCCTCCCGGCTGGCCGGATCGAGGTTGTTGGTGGGCTCATCGAGCAGCAGCACGTTGGCGCGGGAGACCACCAGGGTGGCCAGCGCCAGCCGCGTCTTCTCACCGCCGGACAGGACGCCCGCCGGCTTGTCCACGTCGTCGCCGGTGAACAGGAAGGAGCCGAGGATCTTGCGGGCCTCCACCTCCGGCAGGTCGGGCGCCGCCGAGCGCATGTTCTCCAGCACGGTGCGGTCGTGGTCGAGGGTCTCGTGCTCCTGGGCGTAGTAGCCGAGCCGGAGGCCGTGCCCGGGCACGATCTCCCCCGTGTCGGGCTTCTCGACGCCGCCGAGCAGGCGCAGCAGCGTCGTCTTCCCCGCTCCGTTCAGTCCAAGCACGACGACCCGGCTGCCGCGGTCGATGGCGAGGTTCACATCTGTGAAGATCTCCAAAGATCCGTACGATTTCGACAAACCCTCCGCGAACAGGGGGGTTTTACCGCAAGGGGCCGGTTCCGGGAAGCGCAGCTTCGCCACCCGGTCGGCCCTGCGCTCCCCCTCGACGCCCGACATCAGCCGGTCGGCGCGCTTCAGCATCTGCTGCGCCGCCTTGGCCTTGGTCGCCTTGGCCCGCATCTTGTCGGCCTGCGCCGTCAGCTGGCTCGCCTGGCGCTGGGCGTTGGCGAACTCCCGCTTGCGGCGCTTCTCGTCCGACTCCCGGGTGTCCAGGTACTTCTTCCAGCCGACGTTGTACATGTCGATGACGCAGCGGTTGGCGTCCAGATGGAAGACCCGGTTGACCACGGCCTCCAGCAGGCCCACGTCATGGCTGATGATCACCAGGCCGCCCTGGTGGTTCTTCAGGTGGTCGCGCAGCCACACGATCGAGTCGGCGTCCAGGTGGTTGGTCGGCTCGTCCAGCAGCAGGTTGTCGGCGCCCGAGAAGAGGATGCGGGC
>JAFACJ010000567.1 GCA_023425615.1 Actinomycetes bacterium | reverse complement strand
TGGGGCCGCCGCGTGCGCGGCGGCCCCTGGGCGACGGGGAGGGCCGGGGTCAGACCGCCTCGGCCGCCGTCGGGGTGATGAGGGGAACGATCCGGGTGAGGTGCTCGAAGGAGCGCAGCCTCTCCTGCGGGTCCTGCACGTTCGTCAGGGCCATCAGCTCATCGGCGCCGGTCGCGGCGAGCAGCTCGGTGATCCGTTCGGCGACGGTACCGGGCGAGCCGACCAGATGCCTGCCGTGGCTCTGCGCCGCCATCTCCCGCTCCGCCGGGGAGAAGACGTACTTCTCGGCCTGGTCGGGCGGGTAGAGCGGTCCGGCCCTGCCGGTGGTGCGCAGCTCGATCCCGGTGATGGTCATCGGGCGGATCAGCCGGCGTGCCCGTTCGTCGGTGTCGGCGACGACCACCGACGCGGCGACGATCGCGTAGGGCCGCTCCAGTACCGGCGACGGCCGGAACTCGCGGCGGTAGAGCCGGAGTGCGGGCACCGCCAGGTCGGGTGCGATGTGGTGCGCGAACGCGTACGGCAGGCCGCGGGATGCGGCAAGGAGCGCGCTGGCCGGGCTGGAGCCCAGCACCCAGATCCGCGGCCGGTTGCCGGGTGCGGGCACCGCCACGACGGCGGGCTCGGGGCCTCCGGGCGGCTGCGGCGCGAAGTACACCTCCAGCTCGTCGATCTGCTCGCCGAAGTCGGCGGGCGGGAAGGCGCTGCGGCGCAGCGCCCCGGCGGTGAGCGGGTCGGTGCCGCTCGCCCGCCCGAGGCCCAGGTCGACACGGTCCGGATAGAGGGCCTCCAGCAGCCCGAACTGCTCGGCGACCACCAGCGGCGCGTGGTTGGGCAGCAGGACGCCGCCGGAGCCGACGGAGATCGTGGAGGTCCGCGCCGCGATCTGCCCGGCGAGCATGGGGGGCGAGGAGCTGGCGATGCTCGGCGCGTTGTGGTGCTCGGCCACCCAGTACCTGCGGTAGCCCAGGCGCTCGACCTCGGGGGCCAGGGCCAGGGTGTCGCGCAGCGCCTGCGCCGGGGTGGATCCGCGCCACACCGGCGCGATGTCGAGAACGGACAGGTGGATTCCGGTGGCGTGTGTCACTGCGTGCTTCCGTTCGTCCGGGGGGTGGGGGTCTTCAGTCCCGGGCGGGCTGGGGTTCAGCCCTGGGACCGGCGGGGTCGGGGGCGGGAGGGGCGGCGGGCCGGGGCTTGGGCTTGAGCCCGAAGGCGAGCACCGCGAAGGCGAGCACCGCGATGACCAGGCCCGTCCCGAACGCCGAGGCGATGCCGTGGGCCAGCACCTGGTGCGCCCGCTCCGCGGAGGAGGCGCCGGACGCGGGTGAGGCGTCGCGCACGGCGGTGCCGAAGACCGTCACCATCACGGCGAGACCGATGGAGACGCCGACCTGCTGGAGGCTCTGCAGCAGCCCGGAGGCCGAGCCCGCGTCCTGCGGCGGCACCGAGGTCATGATGGCCATGTTCAGCGGCATGAAGCACAGGCCGACACCCGCGCCGACCAGCACCGACGGGCCGACGAGCATGGTCAGGTAGCCGCTGTCGGCCGAGAGCCGGGTCAGCCACGCCATACCGGCGACGATCGCCACCCCTCCGACCAGCACCAGCGGCTTGGGGCCGAAGCGCGGCAGCAGCGTCGGGGCGCTGCGTGCCGCCGCGAACTGCAGGACCGCCATCGGCAGGAACGCCAGGCCCGCCTCCAGCGCGCTGTAGCCGAGGACCTCCTGGAAGTGCTGGGTGAGGAAGAAGAACAGGCTGAACATGGTCGCGGGCAGCAGCAGCATGGCCAGGTAGGCGCTGGCGCGGTTGCGGTCGGCCAGCAGGCGCAGCGGCATGATCGGCTGCCCGGCCCGGCTCTCGATCACCACGAACGCCGCCAGCATGACCGCGCCGACCGCCAGCGCCGCCAGCGCCGGGCCGTCCTGCCAGTCCTTCTCGCCGACTCTGATGAACCCGTAGGCCAGCGACGCCATGCCGATGGCCGAGGTGAGCGCGCCGAGCACGTCGAACCGTCCCGAGCGGCGGGGCGGTTCGGCGACGTACAGCGGCGCCAGGACCGCGATGGCGATGCCGATGGGCACGTTGATGAACATCACCCAGCGCCAGGACGCCCCGGTGGTCAGGAGCCCGCCGAGGATGAGGCCGACGACCATGCCGGAGCCGGCCACCGCCGAGAAGTACCCCATGGCCTTGCCGCGTTCGGTTTCGCCGGGGAAGTTGGTGATGATGAGCGAGAGCGTGCCGGGGGCGGCGAGCGCGGCGCCCACGCCCTGCGCTCCCCTGGCGGTCAGCAGCAGCCATGCGGTGTCGGCGAGGCCGCCGGCCAGCGAGGCGACGGTGAAGATCGCCACGCCCGCGACGAACAGCCGTCGCCGGCCCAGGACGTCGCCGAGGCGCCCGCCGAGCAGGAGCAGGCCGCCGAAGGCGAGGGTGTAGGTGGTGACCACCCAGGACCTGCCGGTCGCGGAGAAGTGCAGGTCGTCCTGGATGGAGGGAAGCGCGATGTTGACGATGGTGCCGTCCAGGACGACCAGCAGCTGGCACGCCACGATGACGGCCAGCGCGATCCCGGGGCGTCCGCCGCGGCGGGCGGCTCCCGGAGGCGTGGGCGCAGGGACGGACGATGAGGATATCGACATGATGGGGTCTCCCGCGGTCTCACGGACGAGGAGCGGACATAGAATCGGAGGCAGCCTCCGTTAGTGCAGGACTATACGGAGGCTGCCTCCGGATGGCAACGGCGACGACAGGATCACCATGAAGCCCAAAGACGCGTCAACGGCCACCGCCCCCTCCGGGAGGGCCGACGCCAGACGCAACCACGAACGCCTCCTGGCCACCGCGCAGGAGGTCTTCTTCGAACGCGGCGCCGACGCCTCGCTCGAGGAGGTCGCCCGCCGCGCCGGAGTGGGCATCGGCACCCTGTACCGGCACTTCCCCAACCGGCAGCGGCTCCTGGAGGCGCTGGTGGCCGGCAGCTACGACCGGCTCACCGACCGGGCGCGGGAGCTGGCGGCCGAGCCGGACCCCGGCACGGCGCTGGGGGCGTGGCTGCGCGCGTTCATCGCCGAGGTCACCGCGTTCCACGGGATGGCGGCGTCGGTGATGGTCACGCTCCGCGACGAGAGCACCGACCTGTTCTCCTCCTGCCAGTCGATGCGCTCGGCCGGGGCCGGGCTGTTCGAGCGGGCGAGGCTGGCAGATGCCGTGCCCGAGGGCACCGACTTCAAGGACGTCCTGTGGCTCGTGGGCTCGATCGCGATGTCCACCGAGCGGGAACCGGAGGCCGCCGAGCGGCTGCTCGCCCTGGCGGTCCGCGGGCTCATGCCGTGCCCGAACCCACCACATTAAGGTTCGCTTTAACTCATTCCCGGAGAGTACGGCCATCTTCCCGCCCGCCGTCCGGCGAGCGGTGCCCGCACGCCGCACTCTCCGAGGAGATATCACCATGGTCCCTGCGCGGCTCTGCGCCCGGCTGCTGGCCGCGGCGCTGCTGCTGTCCGGCTCGGCGGCCTGCTCGTCGGGCGATCAGGCCGAGGCCGGCGGCAAGGAGCTCACCTTCGCCGCCTACGCCGAACCCGACTGTCTGGATCCGCAGGTCAGTGCGCTGGACGTCACCTCGCTGGTGGACCGGTCCCTCTTCGACTCGCTGGTGGCCAGGACCCCGGACGGAAAGTTCCACCCCTGGCTCGCCGAACGCTGGACCGTCTCCCCCGACGGCAGGACCTACACCTTCCACCTGAAGCCGGGCGTCGAGTTCCACGACCGGACCCCGCTGGACGCCGCCGCCGTCAAGGCGACACTGGACCGGGCCGTGGCGCCCGAGACCAAGTCCCGCTACGCTGCGTCACTGCTGCGCGCCTACAAGGGCAGCGAGGCCGTGGACGCCACGACGGTCAAGGTCGAGCTGAGCCGCCCGGACGCCTCGTTCCTGTACGCCGTCAGCACCGCCTTCCTCGGCATCCAGTCACCCGCCTCGGTGAAGACGAACGCGGCGGGCCTGTGCGCCAAGCCGGTCGGGTCGGGGCCGTTCCAGTTCGTGTCGTGGACCCGCAACAAGAACATCGTCCTGGCGAAGAACGCACGGTACGGCTGGGGCCCGGGATACGCCGAGCGGACCGGCCCGGCGGCGCTGGACAAGCTGACCATCGCCTTCGTGCCCGAGAGCTCGGTGCGGATCGGCCTGCTCACCAGCGGCGAGGCGGACGTCGTCGACAACGTACCGCCCGCCAACGTCAAGACCGTCGAGTCGGGCCCCAGCAGGCTGCTGCGGGCCGACGTGCCCGGCGCGGTGTTCGGCGTCTTCCTCAACAGCACACACGGAGCGCTGGCCGACGAGCGGGTCAGGAAGGCGCTGGTCCGGTCGATCGACCTGGACAAACTCGTGCAGAGCGTCTACTTCGGCCAGTACCGCCGGGCGTGGAGCCTGCTCAGCCCCTCGACCACGGGATACGAGCCGGCGACCGAGGGGACCTGGACCCCCGACCAGGCGCTCGCCGGCAGGCTGCTGGACGAGGCGGGATGGACCGGCCGCGACGACCAGGGCTACCGCACCAAGGACGGCAAGCGCCTGACGCTGCGCTGGCCGTACGTCGAGCTGCTCATGCGCGACGGGCGCTACCTGCTGGCCCAGGGGGTCCAGGCCGCCGCCAAGCAGGTCGGGATCGAGGTGCAGCTCATCAGCGAGGACGGCGGCGCGCTCGGCCGGGAGCTGCTGGCCAAGACGCCCACGCTCGACCTGTTCGGTAACAGCTTCGCCTCCCCCGAACCGGACATCCTGCGGTACTACTTCGGCGCCGACCGCACACCGCCCCAGGGCGGCGGCAACTTCTTCCACCTGTCGCAGGGCCCCCTGGACGGCTGGCTGCGCGACGCGGTCGCCACCACCGACACCGCCGCACGCGACCGCCTCTACTCCCAGGCGCAGAAATACCTGATCGAGCACGCGCTGGTGATCCCGACCTATGTGCCGGTCCGGCTGGTCGGCACCGCCAAGGAGGTGTCAGGGGTGCGGTTCGACGCCAACGCCTACCCGCTGTTCTACGAGGCCGTGGCGGGGAACGCCACATGAGCGGCGGCACGGTCCGCTGGCTGGCAGGCCGTCTCGCGCTGGCGGTCCTGACCACGCTGGGCGCGGCGACCGTCGCGTTCGCGGGACTGCAACTGGTGCCGGGCGACCCGGTCCGGGTCCTGCTGGGCTCGACGCCGAGCCCGGAGGTCGTCGCGCACACCCGGCACGAACTGGGCTTCGACCGGCCCCTGCCGGTGCAGTACGCGCTGTTCCTCGGCCGGCTGCTGCGCGGTGACCTCGGCCGCTCCTACCAGTTGCAGGAACCGGTCGGCCGGGTCATCAACGAGCAGCTGTGGCCGACCGCCGAACTGACCCTGTCCGCCCTCGTCCTGGCCCTGCTGACGGCGACGGTCGTCGC
>JAFACJ010000172.1 GCA_023425615.1 Actinomycetes bacterium | reverse complement strand
CGGGATCTCGACGGGGGTGTCGGCGGCTCGGGCCAGGAGCTCGGACTGGAAGGAGCGCTCCATGGTGACGAACCACCAGACGGCGGCCTCCAGGGTGGAAGCCGCCGTCAAGTGCCCGTGGTTGGCGAGGATGAGGGCGCGGTGCGAGCCGAGTGACGCGGCCAGGTCACGGGCGTAGCCGGCGTCGAGGACGACTCCGTTGAACTCGGCGAAGCGGGCGTGGCGGCCGTAGAAGGCGCAGGAGTCCTGGGTCAGCGGGGCCAGGAGGCGCGGGAGGCTGGCGAAGGTCTTGCCGTACAGGCCGTGGGCGTGTGCCACGCCCTGCACGTCGGGGCGCTCCAGGTGGACGGCGGAATGGATGAAGAACGCGGCGCGGTTGATGGTGCCTTCGCCTTCGACGATGGCGCCCTCGTGATCCACCAGCAGCAGATCGGACGGCTTCATGGTGCCGAAGTAGCGGCCGAACGGCCCCACCCAGAAGCGGTCGTGGAACTCCGGGTCCCGGACGGTGATGTGTCCGGCGGCCCCCTCGCCGAAGCCGAAACGGGCGAACATGCGGTACGAGGCGGCGAGGACGAACTTGCGGCGGTCGCGTTCGGCGACGGTCGCCTCGGCGGTGGCGGGACCGGCGGCGGGATCGGCGAGCAAAAGGACCTCCTGACGAGAAGAACCGTGGAGATTACGCGAAGTCACCGACGTCGACGGCCGGGTCGTTCTTGAGTTCGAGGACCATGGGGCGGGCCAGCGGGAGCTTGAGGGAGGCGACGGCCTCCTCCAGCTCGGCCAGGTCACGGACGGTGACGGCGTCGGCGCCGAGGGGGCGTGCGACGTCCGCGAGGTCGGGCCAGGCCAGCAGGGACGGGGCCGTGTCGCATCCGGCCAGTTCGAGACCGCGGTACTCCATGCCGTAGGCGCCGTCGTTGCAGACGACGACGAGCAGCGGCAGCCCGGCGTGGGAGGCGGTGATCAGCTCGGTGATGCCCATCATGCCGCCGCCGTCGCCGATGACCGCGACGGTCAGCCGGTCGGGTGAGGCGGCGGCCGCGCCGATCGCGGTGGCGAGCCCGAGCCCGATGGCAGCGAAGTTCAGCGTGTGCGCGAACGCGGAGGGCTCCGGCACGTGCAGATACCGCCATGGCGCGTACACGAACCGCCCGGTGTCGGTGACGACGACCCGTTCCTCCGGCAGGAGCTCATCGAGGCGGATGACGGCGGTCCGGGCGTCGATGGTCCCTGAGCCGGACCGGTCGGCGAACTCCTCGCGCGGGGAGTGGGAGGAGAGCGCGGTCGCCAGGGTCGAGAGAGCCGAGGTACGCGAGGCCGGGAACCGGTAGCCGACCTCTCTCAGCTGCGTGGCCATGGCCCGTGCCGTGGCGGCGGCATCCCCGACGACGCTGTCGGGGTGGGCTGGATCCACGTCGATCCTGACGACCGCCTTCCCGTCCAGCAGGGATCCCTCCGCCGTGGTGTAGCGGTTGAGCCCCGCACCGAAGACGATCACGCAGTCGGCGGCGAGCACCGTCTCGGTCGTGATCGCGGTGCTGAGGGTGCCGATGACACCGAGGTCGAGGGGATGCCCGCGGAACAGGTCCTTGCCGAGCAGCGTCGTGCCCAGCGGGGCGCCGATCAGATCGGCGAGCTCGACGAGCTCCATCCGCGCCCCGGCCGCGCCGCGCCCTGCCACGATGACGGGGCGGCGGGCCGAGACGATGGCGCCCAGTGCCCGGTCGAGCGCGTCGGGGTCGGGCTCGACCGCCTGCCGCGCCGGAAGCGGACGGACCGTGACCGGCGCGTCGAAGTCTGCCTTCTGCAGGTCGACCGGCACGTCGAACAGCACGGGACGTCCCGTGGCGAGCGCCGACCGCGCCGCCGCGACGAGGTCGCCCACCGCGTCCGAGGGCCGCAGCACCCGGTGGTAGGACGCGCCGGTGAGCCCGGCCGCCGCCCGCAGGTCGAGCCGCTGCAGGTGGTCGGGCCGGGCGGGGGTGTCCCCGGTGAGGACGAGCAGGGGGCTGCGTGCACGCACGGCCTCGGTCAGCGCGGTGAGGGCGTTGGAGACGCCCGGTCCGTGGGTGATCGAGGCGACGCCGAGCCGTCCGCCGACACGGGCGTAGCCGTCCGCCATGGAGACGGCGCCCGCCTCGTGGACGGAGCCGACGTACCGGCCGCCCGACGTGACGAAGTCGACGAGCGTGTGCATGTTGCCGTCGCCCATCAGCCCGAACACGGTGTCCACCCCGAGTCCGCGCAGGGCCTCGGCCACCGCCGCGTGCACCAGCATCCGTGCTACTCCTTAGCGCCGACGAGGGCGACGGTGTTGCCGAAGACCTGCTCGCCGCGGCCCATCTCGGCGTGGACGCGGCCGAGGTCGCCGAACGCGACGGTACGGCCGAGGCAGGGGTCTACCTTGCCCGCGATGACGAGGTCGTTGTAGGCGATGGCCTGGGCGTCGTTGGTGCCGTGGCTGCCCTGGAAGCGCTTCTGGCGCGTCCAGTGGTAGCGCAGGTCCACGACGGCGTCGAAGCCGGTGGTGCCGGCGCAGATGACGACCATGCCGCCGGTCTCGCAGACCATGATGCTGGTCGGGACGGTCGCCTCGCCGGGGTGCTCGAAGACGATGGCGGGGTCGCGGCGCTCGCCGGCGATCTCCCAGATCTTCTTGCCGAACGCGCGGGCCTGCGCGGTCCATTCCTTCTGCCCGGCCTTGTCGTCCACGCGCGGCGGGATTCCCCAGTGGCTGTAGTCGCCGCGCAGGATGTAGCCGATGGCGCCCTTGTCCATGGCGTACCTGCCGCGCTCGTCCTCGGAGACGACGGCGATGGGCCGGGCGCCGGCGATCTTGGCGAGCTGGATCGCCTGGGTGCCCAGGCCGCCGGAGCCGCCCCAGACCAGGACGATGTCGTCCTCCTGGACGGTGTTGCCGGAGAAGCCGTGCAGCATGCGGTAGGCGGTGGTGCCGACGAGCGTGGGCGCGGCGGCCTCGGCCCAGGACAGGTGCTGCGCCTTGGGCAGCACCTGGTGCGCCTGCGCCCGGCAGAACTGGGCGAACGATCCGAAGTTCGTGTCGTAGCCCCAGATCCGTGCGGACGGGGCGGTCATCTGGTCCTTGCCGCGCAGGATCCAGGGGTCGTTCTCGTCCCAGTAGCCCGGGTGGACGATCACCTCGTCGCCGACCGCCACGTTCGTGACGTCCGCGCCCACCGCGTAGACGATGCCGGAGGCGTCGGAGCCGCCGATGTGGAAGTCGTAGGGCTCACCGGCGCGCTGCCGCATGCCGATGACGTCCACGGGGTAGCCGCGGGCGGCCCAGACGTTGTTGTAGTTGACGCCGGCCGCCATGACCGCGATGAGCACCTCGCCGGGCCCGAGCGGCGGGACCTCGACGCCGGTCTCGACCTGGAACGCCTTCTCGGGGTCGCCGAACCGGTCCTGGCGTACCACGCAGGCGGTCATGGTCCTGGGCACCTCGCCGAGCGGCGGCAGTTCCCCGAGCGGGAACTCCTTGTCCGTCGTCGCGACCGGTTCACGTTCCACAGTGGACATACGTGTCCCTTCCTTTCAGGTTCTCCGGGGGGTCAGGCGGTCTCGGCCGCCGCGTCGGCGAGATCCAGCACGGAGTCGAGGACGCCGAGCGCGAAGTCGATCTCCTCGGCGGTGATGACCAGGGGCGGGGTCAGCCGCATCACGTTGTTGTTGGCGGACAGGTACAGGCCCTGCTCCTTGGCCGCGGACACGAGGGCGTTCATGGGCGCCGCCGCGGGCCCCGCGGCGTTGAACGGGACGAGCGGTTCGCGCGTCTCCCTGTCCTTGACGAGTTCGAGCCCGTAGAACAGGCCGCGGCCGCGGACGTCGCCGATGCTCGGGTGCGTCGCGGCGAGCTTGTCCAGGCCGGCGCCGAGGCGCTCGCCCATGGCCCGCGCGTTCTCGACGATCCGCTCCTCCTGCATGGCCTTGATGGAGGCGACTCCGGAGGCGCAGGCCAGGGGGTGCCCGGCGTAGGTCAGACCGCCCCAGAACTTGTTGCCGCGCAGCCAGTCCGCGATCCGCTGATTCACGATCATGGCGCCGAGCGGGACGTAGCCGGAGTTGAGCCCCTTGGCGGCGATGAGGATGTCGGGCGTGACGTTCCAGTGGTCGCAGGCGAACCACTCGCCGGTGCGGCCGAAGCCCGCCATCACCTCGTCGAGGATCAGCAGGATGCCGTACTTGTCGCAGGTCTCCCTGATCGACGAGAGGTAGCCGTCGGGCGGGTAGATGAGCCCGTTCGTCCCGGTGACGGTCTCCAGGACGACGGCGGCGACGGTCTCGGGGTTCTCGTACTGGAGGATCTCCTCCAGATGGGGGCCGCCCGAGCAGACCGGGCACGGGTCGGGGTGCCCGGCGGGGCAGCGGTAGGTGTACGGGTCGAACATCCTGACCACGCCGAACGCGCTCGGCTCGGAGTGCCAGCGGCGGGGGTCGCCGGTCAGCGCGATCGCTCCCGCCGTCGCCCCGTGGTAGGACCGGTACCGGGCGATGATCTTCTGCCGTCCGGTGACGTGCCGGGCCAGGCGCACCGCGTTCTCGTTGGCGGCGGCGCCGCCGGTGGTGAAGAACGACATCGTGAGGTCGCCGGGGGTGAGCCGTGCGATGAGCTCGGCGAGCTCGGCGCGGGACCGCTCGGCGTAGTTGGGGCCGATGTAGCACAGCCGGTCGGCCTGCTCCTTGATCGCCTCGACGATGCGGGGGTGCTGGTGCCCCAGGTTCATGTTGACGAGCTGGGACTGGAAGTCCAGGTAGCGGTTGCCGTCGTAGTCCCAGAACCAGCTGCCCGAACCGCCGGCGATGGGGACGGCGTTGACGGCACCCTGCGTCGACCAGGAGTGGATGACGTGGTCGCGGTCCGCCTGCCGGATCCGGTCCGCGGTCCACTCCTCCGCGCCGAGTGCGTGGTCGGCGGTCATGCCTTGCCGCTGTCTGCGGAGGTCTCCGCGCCGAAGACGGCGAGCCGGGCCAGGGGGCGGCCGGCGCTGGCCGCGACGCAGCCCACGAGGATCTCGTTCGGCAGCGGGGCTCCGGGCACCTGGAGGGTGACGGTCTGGTGGTGCGAGCGGGTCTTGCTGTCGGTCTTGTGCTTGAGCGGCACGTCGATGGGGGCGCCGGGCAGCCCGACCTTCTCGGCGGCGGGCAGGAGCTCGGTGCCGCCCGCGGCCTTGCGGAAGACGTTGCCGAAGCGCAGGTTGTGGATCAGCGCCGAACCGTGCTCGACCTCACCGGCGATGCCGACCAGCGCCACCTTGCCGAACGCCTCGACCTCGGCGCCGAGCAGGTCGACGCAGGGCGGCCCGACGAGCTCGCCGATGCTCTCCCCTACCTCGTCGGCGAGGGTCACCAGGTCCTCGACATAGCCGTCGCCGTAGGGGTTCTCGATGACGATGCCGACGAAGGCGACGCGGTGCGGCGGGTCGACCGGCTGCCCGTTCTCCCGAACGGTCTCCTCGAAGTGCCGGACGATCTTCCGGACCTTGATGCTCATGACTCTCACCTTTGGTTCATTGAGTGAAACATTGATTCACATGAGGTGCATACGGAGCCCACGACCGTTTCCACGACCGTTTCCACGATCGTGGGACTCCGCTGCCCTCCGGCTGATCCCGTGCTCGGATTCACCGGGTCAGCCGAGCTTGATCACCGTGCTCTTGGCCTCGGTGTAGTGCTGCATGACGTCGTAGCCCATCTCGCGGCCCCAGCCGGACTCCTTGAATCCGCCGAACGGCAGCGCGGGGTCGAAGACGCCGTAGCAGTTGACCCAGACGACGCCCGCGCGCAGCGCCCGGCTGACCCGGTGGGCGCGGGAGATGTCACCGGTCCAGACCCCGGCGGCCAGCCCGTACGGCGTGTCGTTGGCGGTGGCGATGAGGTCGTCGAGTTCGGAGAACGGCGCGGCGACCACGACGGGCCCGAAGACCTCCTCCCGCACGATGCGCATCCGCGGCTGCACCCCGGTGAACACGGTCGGCTGCAGGTAGAAGCCCCTGTCCCCGGCCCGCTCGCCGCCGCTGTGCAGGGTCGCGCCCTCCTCGACGCCCGAGCGCACGTGGTTGGTGACCCGGTCGAGGTGCTCGGCGCTGACCAGCGGCCCGATCTGGGTCTCGGGGTCGAAGCCGTCACCGATGCGCATGCCGGAGCCGATCGCGGCGACGCCCGCCACGACCTCGTCGAACACCGAATCCTCGACATAGAGCCGGGATCCGGCGACGCACTGCTCCCCCATGTTGGAGAAGATCGCGGCGGCGGCCCCTGCGATGGCGGCGTCCAGGTCGGCGTCCGCGAAGATGATGTTGGGGCTCTTGCCGCCGAGCTCCAGCGTCACCCGCTTGAAGTTGCCGAGCGAGGCCGAGGCGATCGACCGTCCGGTCCGGGTGGAGCCGGTGAAGGAGACCTTGTCGACCAGCGGGTGGCCGGCCAGCGCGGCGCCCGCCGTGGGCCCGTAGCCGGGCACCACGTTGAGGACGCCGGCGGGCACGCCGGCCTCGGCGGCGAGGTCGGCCAGGCGCAGCGCGGTCAGCGGCGTGGCCTCGGCCGGCTTGAGCACGACGGTGTTGCCCGCGGCCAGCGCGGGCCCGACCTTCCACGCCGCGTTCGACAGCGGGTAGTTCCACGGGACGATGAGCGCGCAGACGCCGAGCGGCTCGCGCTCGGTGAAGGCGTGGTACTCGCCGGGCGTGGACAGCGGGACCGTGGTCCCGGTGAGCTTGGTGGCCCAGCCGGAGAAGTAGTGGAACGCCTTGACCGAGCCCCTGACGTCGATCATCTGCGCCTGGCTGAAGGGCTTGCCGTTCTCCAGCGTGGTGAGGCGGGCCAGCTCATCGCCGTCACGTTCGATGAGGTCGGCCAGGCGCCACAGGATCCGCGCCCGCTCGTTCGGCTTCATCCGCGGCCACGGCCCGGAGTCGAACGCCTTGCGGGCCGCCGCGACGGCGCGGTCGATGTCGGCCTCGCGGGCCTCGGCCACCGAGGTGAACACCTCGCCGGTCGCCGGGTCCACGACCGGGATCTCACCGCCGCCGAGCGCGTCCGTCCAGGCGCCGTCGATGTGGAGCCGGGTGAACTCGATGGGCTTCTGCCGGGGGGACGGGGCGGGTGTCTCGGACAACGGAGATCCTTTCCGGGTCAGTGGCGGGCGCGGGGCCGCGGGCCGATCAGTGCGTGTGGAGGATGACACCGCGGATGTTCTTCCCGGCGTGCATGTCGGCGTACGCCTCGTTGATCTCCTCGAGGGAGTACGTCCGGGTGACGAGCTCGTCCAGCTTGAGCCGTCCGTCGTCGTACATCGCCAGCAGGCGCGGCACGTCGACCACCGGGTTGCAGTTGCCGAACAGCGATCCGGTGAGGGTCTTGGTGAGGTTGGAGAAGTCGCGGGGGTTGACCGCGATGCGCTTCTCCTTGGAGCCGAGGGAGGCCACGACGCAGGTGCCGGCCTTGGCCGTCACGTCGAAGACCGCGCCGATGATGTCGCCGTCGACGCGGCCGACCGTGATGACGGCCACGTCGGCGCCGCGTCCGCGGCTGACCTCCATCAGATGGGGGAGCGCGTCGTCCAGCGAGGCGAACGCGGCGGTGGCGCCGAAGACCGGGGCGCGGTCGCGGGCGGCCGGCGACGGGTCCACGACCACGACGTGGTCGGCGCCCGCGTGCCGGGCGCCCTGCACGGTGTTCATGCCGACGCCGCCGGCGCCGACGACGAGCACGACGTCACCCGGCCTGACGTCACCGGCGTTGACCGCGGCGCCCCAGCCGGTGAT
>JAFACJ010000262.1 GCA_023425615.1 Actinomycetes bacterium | reverse complement strand
TGCGGGAGCCGGTGCCTCCCGGGACCCGCGGGTCCCGGGGCCGCAGCGTCCGGGCGCGCGGTGGGTCAGCCGCGGAAGACCGTGGCGGTGCGGCGCTCGTACCAGCGGGCGAGCTGCTCGCCGGCGGCCAGGACGTGGTCGCGCATCTCGCGGCGGGCGAGCTTGGGGTCCTCGGCCTCCAGGGCGGCGACGATGCGCTCGTGCTCGGCGAGGTTGTCGGCCTGGTGGCGCGGATCGTCCTGCAGGACGTTGGCCGAGACGTTACGGGGGAACGCCTCGTTGATCTCGCGGATGGTGCGGGTGAGGCGGTCGTTGCCGGCGATCTCGTGGATCAGGGCGTGGAAGCGGTCGTTGGCGACGGTCGTGGGGGACAGGGGCTCACCGGGCCGCGGCGGCGCCGGGGGGCGCTCGCCCTCGCGCAGTACCTCGTTGGTGGCGCGCAGCTCGTCCAGCAGGGTGCGGGTGACGCGGCGGACGGCGAGCTCGGCGGCCAGGCCCTCCAGTTCGGCGCGCACCTCGTACGCCTCGCGCACCTCCCAGGGGGAGGGCACGCGCACGACGGCGCCGCGGCGGGGCAGTACCTCGATGAGGCCGCCGGCCTGGAGCTGGCGCAGCGCCTCGCGGATGGGGGTGCGGCTGATGCCGAGCTGGGCGGCGAGCTCGGCCTGGCGGAGCTGGGCGCCGATCGGGATCTCGCCCGACATGATGCGGGCGCGGATCGCGGCGGCGGTCTCGTCCACCAGCGCGCTGCGGCCCAGGGAGGTCGCGTCGGAGTCCACGGTGAGGACCTTTCGAAGGGCGGCCCGCGGTGCCGCCGGCTGACGGGCGCACGGGCCGCGTGGATCCAAGAATCGAGTCTGTGGCCATCGTAGCAAGCAAGCACTTCCTGACGAAGGTCATGCCGTGTCGGTAAGGCTGTCAGTCGCCGGGGAAGGTTGTCTAGTTTCGGATCCAAACCTGTCGAAACTTAATCCATGATGTGATATTTGGGATTGTAAGTGAACGGCGACGGCGCCTCCTACGCCGGCTCTCCGGCGGCACCGGCGTCCACGCCCGCAGCGCCCGGACACCTCCGTCGAAGTGGAACTCATCGCCGAACCCCGCTGACCCCTGCCCACCAGGCGGTATCAGCCCGGGTTGGCACGCCCGGTGAGGAACGAGGGCAGGAGGGCATCGCGGAGCTCGGCCGTCGTGTCGCAGACCAGGCGATGCGCGACGATCTTCGCGTCGAGGGCTTGGAGCGTCTGGCAGATGCGGCGTTGGACCGCGGGAGGGGGCAGCCGCACCGAGAGGGAACCGAGGGCCTTGGCGCTGATGTGCATGATCGCACTGCCCGTGGCGTGCGCCGACAGCCAGGCACCGGTCGTGGGGTGGGACAGGTAGAAGGCCAAATAGGTCGGTTCGACCCCTGCGAAGGGCCGGACACGTATCAGACCCGTTCCGAAGACCCAGCGCTCTTGGTCGGCGGAGGCCCGGGCGACACGCCCGATACTTCCCGTGCGGGTGAGCAGGATGTCGCCCGCACGGATCTCGTACCGTTCTGAGTGCCGACGCTCGTTCTCGTTGAGGCGCTCCTCGGGTTCGGTGAGGACGCCGTGGACGAGATGCCGGGGCTTGAGGAGCGGCACGGTGCCTGTCGCCGACTCCTTGAACGCCCTGCCCGGAGTCAGCTCGGCGAGCCGCGCCAAGGGCAGATCGTGCCAGCCGGAAGGTGCCGTGCCGAAAAGGTTCACTGCCATCTCAGTCCCTCCAAGAGGCGACGGGCTTCGGTGTCTGCGGCCTCGGCGCCGGCCTCGGCGGAGCGCAGCCGGGCCATGATCTCCTCCAGCGCGGCAGCGCCGGGTACGTCGTCAGGAGAAGGCTCGGGACGGTAATGGGCGGGAATGAGCAGGTAGTCCGCAGCCCGGATCTGGGTGCGCGGCACGGAGATCCCGAGACCGGGATCGGTGACGGCTCCGGTGGCGCGCCAGCGCTCGACCAGTTCCACGACGGCGGAACTCTCGCGCTCGTCGAAGGTCCGGTGGGTGCGGTCGGTGAGGGTGCCGAGAGCGGATGCGTCCACGAAGAGTACTTCCCGCCGGCTCTCTCCCCGCGGCCGCAGAAGCCAGACGACGGTCGGGATACCGGCTTCGGGCAGCATCTGCGCGGGGAGGACGACCAAAGCCTCGACGACCTCGTCGTCGATGAGCTTCTTGCGCAGCTCTTCTTCCTTGCCTCGGCGAAAGAGAGTGCCATGGGGCATGAGGACGGCGGCGATGCCTCCGGGCTCCAGACTTTCCTTCGCGTGCAGCAGCCAGATGAAGTCGGCTCTTGAGGGGGGAAGAGCAGAGGACCACGCGTCGGGGACGCTCTCCTCGGGCAGCCGGAGGCTGAAGGGCGGATTGCAGACGACCCGGGAGAAAGCCTCATGCGTCGAGAGCCACGGGTACTCGCTCTGGGAGATCTCCGAGGTGATGCCGTGCACGTCGAGGGCGGCCTGGGAGAGAGCTCGGGACTCGCGGTGGCGCGTCACGGCGCGGACCGAGACCTGCGATGGGCCGCCTCGGCGCGCCACCTCGATGAGAAGTTCGCCCGCCCGGCAGGCCGGATCGTAGACGGTCGTCGCCGATTCTGAAGCGATGAGCCGGGCCAGCAGGGCGGCGACCGCAGAGGATGTGGGCGTCCAAAGCGAGCGGCGGCCTGCGGCCGCGGCGTAGCGGGACAGGACGGACTGGAACGTCGGGCCTGCACCCGCCGCGGCCACCGTCCGGCCGACTGCCTGGACGAGTTGGCGGACGGCCTCCGGGCGCATGTCCTGCCACGCGGGGACGAGAGGGGCGGCGTCGGTGGGGACGGCTGCCCGCAGGATCTCTTGGAAGGCGTCGGGTTCGGCGAAGGCCCGACGCGTTTCGGGTCTTGTGACGCTGCTGCTCACGAGGAAGAGCACCAAGGCGAATACCCGCGAGAGGTCTGCGGTGTCGCGGAAGAGATCGTAGGCGGCGAGAAGGTCGGCCTCGGGGGAGGAGGCGGCAAGGCGCCGGTCGTTCGGCGGCACCGGGGTCACGACGTCCCCAGGGGCCGGTTCATCAGCACCTCCGGTACCCGGTCGATAGCGGACAACCACTTCACGACCTCCGGTTCCAAGAAGCCGAGGATGCGAAGGATCGTGGTGTGGTCGGCGGCGAGATGCCGATGGTGGATGGGTTCGTGATGCATGATCCGGTTCCGGAAGAGACGGATCGAGTTCAGGTCCGTGTGCAGTGCGTCCCTGCGTCCGCGGTAGTGCGGAAAGGCTCGGTGGAGCGCGGGGCTCCAGAGCCTGCGGTCATAGCGCCTGCTCAGCAGCGACACCCAGAATCCGAGGGAGAGCTTGGCCACGACGTCGTCGGGGGACGGAGGCGTGGACCGGCTCAGATCGGCCACCGTCTTGCGGACCATGTCCTGCTCGCCGGGATCGAGGCGTGCCGATGTCCACCAATCGCCCCGGCCGTGGGAGAGGACGAGCCGACGGTGCAGGCTGTTGCGGAGCGTGACCTCCAAGCAGTGGAGCGACGGGTAGAACGCTTCCGAGATCTGGAGGTTCCAGCGGTACAAGGCGTCCACGGGGATCCCTTCTTCCCTCTGCGCGGCCAGGTAGCGCCCTATGCGGGGCCGGGTGAAGACCTCGTCGAACCAGGTGGGAATCTCCTCGGGCACGGCGAAGCCTCCTGGCTTTCCGGGGGTGAGCGGGTGAGGTACAGTGGATTTCGTACGCCCCGGGTCCGCCTCTGCTGCGCATGCCACCCGGGGCATAGCTTTATCTCCAGCCCCTTCCGCTCTGCGGGAGGGGCTGTTCTGTGCCCATCGTGTCTTGACGATAGAGCGTCACGCTTTCAGAGGCAAGTTGTATTGCAGTACAAAATTCCCTTCTATGAATCAGGGTGGCCTCCTGCGGCGGCGCGGTAGGTTCGCGAGATGCCGATCATTGGTGGGATGAACGAGGCAGAGGCGGCGGAACTGGCCGCCGTACTGCGGGGGGTGGTGAGCGACCATCCGGTGGGGAGCCCGCGGCGGGCGCTCCAGGAGTGCGCGGACCGGCTCGCGGCGGGACCGGGGGGAGCGGAACGGGACGGGCTGGTGGTGATCCTCAACGCGACGGCCTGGTACGCGGGGTCGGGGCGGATGGGTGATCCGGAGGTGGCCGCCGACATGGAGGCCGCGCTCCGGCAGGCGCTCGGGACCCTGGACGCGGGCGGGTGCGCCGGAGGGGACGGGCACCGGCATGTCGACGGGGGGACGTGGGATCTGGAGGAGGCCGTCACGGTCGGGGCGCTGCTGCTCACCTCGGAGGGCCGGGAAGCCTACGAGGCCGCGTACCGCGACGGCGAGTACGAGCTGCCACTCGACGCGTGGTGCTGTCCGGGGACGGTGGCCGCGCTCGCCAAGGACGGTATCGACAGCCTGGCCGTGGCGCGCCGCAAGAGGGAAGAGGACGGGAAGACAGCACGCCTGGACGAGGTGTTCGTCCGTCAGGACGGTCGCGTGGACGTCCCCCTTCTGGCAGCGACGGCAGGCGAACGGCGCAAAGGCGATGGGCCTTCGGCCGCGGCCGGGTTGTGGGCCGCCAGGCGCCTACTCGCCGGCGGCGACACCGCCGAGGACCGCCTCGGCGTCCTGCTCGCCCTCGGCCTGTGCGTCTCGGTCTGGTACGAGGGCCTCGGCCATCCGCACCTTGGAGCCATGGAAGCCGCGATCGAGACGATCGACCTCGCCGACCTGGACGCCCCCTGCCCGCACGGCGACGCCGCCCACCCGTGGCAGACGGTCGGACGGGCCGACGCCCGCCTCAAGGCGATCACGACGCTCTTCGAGGACGCCACGACCGAGCCCGGTGACACATTCGACCTGTGGGCATGCCCCCGCAACCTCGCCGAACTCGCCGAGCAATGCCTCTCGAACTTCACCAACTGGCGCGTCATGCGCATGATCGACGACTGACCCCCGCACGGACACTGGCCGAACCGGATGCGTGCGGCGCGTCGCCACGGGCGGGGCGCGGTCTGCGTGAGGATCCACGGCTGCGCCTTGCCGCCCCGGCAGCCGACGGCGGCGGCCAGCCCGGCGGCCTCGATGACGAGGGGGCACAGCGTGTGCGCGGGCCGTGACCCGTGGGCGATCCGGGCGGGCTGGCCGGGTCGGTGCTGAAGGCGGCGCCGCGGTTGTGCAGGACGATCCCGGTGGACGGCTCCAGCAGGCCCGACCGAACGCCTGGAATACGCTCGGGATCAGGGCGACCGACAGCCCCCCGTCGTCGACGGCGGTGTCGCCGAGCGCGCGTTCGGCGGGTGCATCTGGCCGGTGACGCTGAACACGGTGGAGGGCGTACGCGCGCTGGATGAGGTGCTGCGCGACACCGCGCGCTGCTACCGGCTCCGCCCCGGCACGCGGCTGCTGCATCTGACGCTGCGGGGTGCCGGTCCGCAGATCGGGGAGGCGGACGGAGCGCCGAGGCGATCCGCGACCTGACGTTCAGCGTCGGGACGGGTGAGCTCGTCGGCCCCTCCGGCGCGGGCAAGACGACGCTGCTGCGCTGTGTGGCGGGTCTGCTGGACGGCACGGCGGGAGAGGTGGTCCTCGAAGGCGAGAAGGTGACGGCACCGCCCCGCGGCATGGCCGTGGTCTTCCAGGAGTACGGCCGCAGTGAGCCCGCCTGGTCGAGGGCGCGCTGGAGGCCGTGGGCCTGACCGAGGTGCGGGACGCCCACCCCTGGCAGCTCTCCGGCGGTATGCAGCAGCGCGTCGCCATCGCCTACGAACCCCACGTCCTCCTGATGGACGAGCCCTTCGCCGCCGTCGACGCCCAGACCAGGGCTGACCTGGAGGATCTCGT
This sequence comes from Actinomycetes bacterium, assembly GCA_023425615.1. Taxonomy (GTDB): domain Bacteria; phylum Actinomycetota; class Actinomycetes; order Streptosporangiales; family Streptosporangiaceae; genus Actinocorallia. The sequence goes on along the minus strand of JAFACJ010000262.1, from coordinate 5,772 downwards.
CCGCTCCTGTGGAAGCGCCCGGGCGTCACCGTCCTGTCGGACTCCCCGACGGTCGTCCTGGAGGACGTCACCATCGACCTGCCCGAAGACCGCGACCAGCTCACCACCCGCTCCCCGCCCCGTTTCGCCGAACTCCGCGCCCACGTCTACCGGCTCGTCCAGCAGGCCAAGACCGGTCACCGCCCGCTCCCCTGAGCCGCGCTCACATGGTGGGGGTGCCGTCTCCGCCCAGATTCATGTGGTGAGGATGCCGTGCATCATCTCCACCCAGGTCGCGATGAGGGTGTCGTCGTCGACGCCGGTGGGGTCGTGGTCGAACAGGACGCGCAGGAGGCGTGAGGACAGGAGGGCGCCGAAGCCGACGGCGGCTATGGCGTCCACGCGTTCCTCGGGCAGGCCGGTGGTGGTGCGCAGCCAGCCGGAGAAGCCCTCGTAGGTGGCGCCCAGGAGTTCCTGTGCCGTGCCCTCGACGAGTTTGGGGCGGGCACGGGACTCGGTGGCGATGATGCGCAGCAGTTCGGCTTCGTTGTCCAGTTCGGTGAGCGCGTAGCGGGCGGTGAGGGTGAGTTCGGCGCGCAGGTCGCCGACGCCGGAGAAGATCCGGCGGATGTCGCGCAGCGCCGAGACCCGGGCCAGGTGGCGTTCGATGCCCGCGGCCAGCACCGCCTCCTTCGTGCGGAAGTGGTGGTAGAGCCCGCCGGCGCCGGGGGTGAGCCCGGCGGCCGACTCGATCTGGGCGACGCTCGTGCCCTTGTATCCGTTGCGGCCGAAGAGCTCCATCGCGGAGTCGATGATGCGGTCACGGGTTGACGTCGTCATGCTCCTAAGTAAACACTGAGGAGAGCCAAGAATCTACTTCCTAGGAGCCTGTGATGGCTGAACGGAACGTCAGAGGTGGACGGGTGGCGCGCACCGCCCCGCTGGTGGGGCTGGCGGGCAGGACCGCGGCCGAGGCCGTGGTCGCGCGGATCCGCGGCAAGGACCGTGCCGAGGTCCACCGGCGGGCTGCCGAACGGTACGCCGAACGGCTGGGGCGGTCCAAGGGCGTCTTGATGAAGGCGGGCCAGATCATGTCGTTCGTCGGCTACTCGGTGGAGGGCGAGTACCAGCCGATCTACCAGCAGGCACTGGAGCGGCTCCAGGACGACGCCCCGCCGATGCCGCCGGAGACCGCCGCCGCGATGATCGAGGCCGAGCTGGGGGCGCCGCCCTCGGAGCTGTTCGCCAGGTTCGACACCGAGCCGGTGGCGGCGGCCTCCATCGGCCAGGTGCACCGCGCCCTGACGAAGGACGGCAGGGAGGTCGCCGTCAAGGTGCAGTACCCGGGGGTGGAGGAGGCGATCCGCGCCGACCTCGCCAACACCGAGCTGCTGGCCACCTTCTTCCGGATGGGCCAGGGCATGCTGCCCGGCTATCTGGGCATGGACGTGCGCGCCATCGCGCAGGAGGTGGCCGACCGCATCGGCGAGGAGATCGACTACCAGACCGAGGCCCGCAACCAGCGCGACTTCGCCGACGTCTACCGCGGCCACCCGTTCATCAGGATCCCCGAGGTGCTGCCGGAGCTGTCCTCGCGCCGGGTGCTGACCATGGAGTGGGTGGACGGCCTGCGCTACCGCGACGTGCACGACGCCTCCCAGGACCTGAAGAACGCCTGGGGCGAGGCGCTGTTCCGCTTCACCCTCGGCAGCATCCGGAAGTTCCGCCTGTTCCACGCCGACCCGCATCCGGGCAACTACCTCTTCCATGAGGACGGCGGCGTGACGGTCCTCGACTTCGGCTGCGTCAAGCGCTTTCCCGCCTCGATGGTCGCCTTCATGGTGGCCGTCTCCCAGGCCGCCGTGGACCGCGACACGGAGGCCATGATGCGGCTCCACTTCGCCCACGGCGTGCTGGACCCGGCCGACGCGCCCCCGGCCGAGCAGGTCCTCGGCTGGTGGGTCACGACGCTCTGCGCCTGGACCGATCCCCAGCCCTACACCTACACCTCCGAGGCCATGGCGGAGGTGACCAACGTGGAGTTCGGGCTGACCGGACCCTATGAGAAGTTCCTCCGTAAGTTCCGTATGGATCCGGACATGACGATGATGACGCGGATCCAGCTCGGTCTGTCGGCGGTGCTGGGCCGCCTGCGCGCGACCGCCGAATGGGAGGCGATCCGCCAGGAATGGGACTGCGGTGCCCCTCCCGGCACCCCGCTGGGCGAACTCGACCAGGCCTTCTGGGGAGGCGTCCATGTCGGCTGAGCTCCTGTCCAGCTCGTCCGTCTCCGCCGGGTCCGTCCGCTGGGACGAGGAGACCGGCATGTGGACGGTGTCCGGGTTCGCCGAGATCGGCGCCGTGCTGCGCGGCACCGGCTGGAGCAGCGACCCGGCGCGGCAGCCCGGCGCGCCGCAGGCGCTGCGGGAACTGCCGCCCGGCAACCTCCTGTTCACCGACCCGCCCGACCACACGCGGCTGCGCCGGCTGCTCGCCCCCGCCTTCACCCCGCGCGCCATCGAGCCGCTGCGCCACCGCGTCACCGCGATCGTCGAGGCGGTCCTGGACGGCCTCGACGACGAGACCGACCTCCTGCGCGACGTCGCCTACCTCATCCCGGTCGCGGTGATCGCCGAGCTGCTGGACGTCGGCGCGGACGGCGCCGAACTGCTCCTGGAACTCACCCCGCGGCTCGTGCGGATCCTGGAGTTCGACTCCGACGACGAGGCGATCCTGGCCGGAGCCGCCGCCTCGGTCGAGCTCATCATGTTCCTCACCCCGCTCCTCGCCGAACGCCAGAAGGACCCGGGTGAGGACTTCATCAGCGCGATGCTCGCCGTTCCGGGCGGCCTCACCCCCGGCGAGGTCGCCAACATCTGCATCCTCCTGCTCACCGCGGGCCATGAGACGACCGCCAACCTCATGGCCTCCTCCTCCCTGGCCCTCCTGGAGGGCAGGGCCGACCGCGAGGCGCTCCTGGCGGATCCCGTCCGGTCGGTCGAGGAGCTCCTGCGCTGCGAGGGCCCGGTCAAGCAGCTCTTCCGCACCGCCGCCGAACCCCAGGAGCTCGGCGGCCACCACATCGCCGAGGGAGAGGCGGTCCGCCTGCTCGTCCGCGAGGCGAACCTGGCCCAGGCACCCCTGGACCTGCGCCGCGACACCCTCCCGCACCTGGCCTTCGGCGGCGGCATGCACTACTGCCTCGGCGCCGGCCTGGCCCGCATGGAGGCCATCGAAACCCTCCCGCGCCTGTTCACCCGCTACCCGTCGATGACGCTCCGCTCCCACGCCTGGCGCGACTCGACGACCTTCCATGCCCTGGACGAGCTGCGCGTCTCCCTCGGGGGATGAGCAGGAGGGCCACCTGAGGCGGAGGGCGGAGCCGGTGCCGAGTACCTGCTCGGCATCGGTCTCCGCCGTTGTCTTGCCGTCCGGTTGATCCCATGAACGGTCTTTCTTTCCGAGCCGTTGGGAGCCTTCTCCTTAAGATCGCTTATTGTGTGCGTTCTGCTACTCAGGGGATCGGCGGGGTCATGAGACGGTTGGTCCTGTTCGTGCTGGCGGTCGGTGCCGCGATGGCCGGGTGTGCGCAGGGGGAGCACGGGGCGCATCACGGAGCACCCCATGAGGAGGCCGTTCCCCCGGCGGCGGCGCCGAGCGCGCACCCGGTGACAGGGGCGCCGGCGACGGACGTGTACGCGTATGACAGAGCCGGGATGCTCAGCGACGCCGTGCGCGACCTTCCGGCCCGGGTGTACGTCCCCAACTCCGAGAGCGACGAGGTCATGGTCTTCGACCAGCGGACCTTCAAGCAGGTCGGCCGCTTCCCGGTGGGGCGCAGGCCGCAGCACGTGGTGCCCTCGTGGGACATGCGGACGCTGTGGGTCAACGACAACGACTCCAACGACCTCATACCGATCGACCCCCGGACGGGAAAGCCCGGGAAACGGGTGCCGGTCGAGGACCCGTACAACATGTACTACACACCGGACGGGAAGTTCGCGGTCATCATGGCCGAGCGGTTGCAGCGCATCGACTTCCGGGACGCGCAGACGTTCAGGCTCGTGCGGAGCGTCGAGGTGCCGTGCCGCGGGCCGAACCACGCCGACTTCTCGGCAGACGGCGAGTTCTTCATCACGGCCTGCGAGTTCTCCGGGGACGCGGTGCGCGTCGATGTCCGAAACCAGCGGGTGACGGGCAGGCTGAGCCTGGCGAAGGGCGGTATGCCGCAGGACGTCAAACTCTCGCCGGACGGCCGCACCTTCTACATCGCGGACATGATGGCGGGCGGCCTGTGGACGATCGACGCCGCGACGTTCCGCAAGACCGGCTTCCTGCGCACCGGCAAGGGCGCGCACGGCCTTTACGTGAGCCGCGACTCGAAGGACCTCTACGTCTCCAACCGGGGTGAGGGCTCCATCTCCGTCGTCTCGTTCGCCACCGGCACCGTCGCCAAGCGGTGGCGCCTACCGGGCGGAGGCTCGCCCGATATGGGCGGAGTCTCCGCCGACGGAAAGGTCCTGTGGCTTTCCGGCCGCTACCACGCGGAGATCTACGCCATCTCCACCGAGACCGGACGCCTCATCCGCAGGATCCCGGTCGGCCAGGGACCCCACGGCCTGTGCGTCTACCCCCAGCCCGGCCGCTACTCCCTGGGCCACACCGGCGTCTTCCGCTGAGGGCGGCCGCTGCGGTCAGCCGGTCTTCGGAGTGGCCCGGTCGATGATGGGCTTGAGGTCGAGGCCCGGGGGGAGGGTGCCGAAGGCGGCGCCCCAGTCGCCGCCGAGGCGCGAGGCGCAGAAGGCGTCGGCGACGGCGGGGTGGCCGTGGCGGACCAGGAGGGAGCCCTGGAGGACGAGGGCGAGGCGTTCGACGACGCGGCGGGCGCGGAGCTCCAGGGTGGCGGTGTCGGTGAGGGAGTCCTTGACCCGGCGGACGGCGGCGTCGAGGCGGGGGTCGGCGCCGGAGGCCGACTCGACCTCCTCGAAGAAGGCGGTGACGCTGTCGGGTTCCTTCAGCATCGCGCGCAGGACGTCCAGGGCGGCGACGTTGCCCGAGCCCTCCCAGACGGAGTTGAGGGGTGACTCGCGGAAGAGGCGGGGCATGCCCGAGTCCTCGACGTAGCCGTTGCCGCCCAGGCACTCCAGGGACTCGGCGGCGTGGGAGGGCCAGCGCTTGGTGACCCAGTACTTGCCGACGGCCAGGGAGAGGCGCTTGAAGCCGGTCTCGCCGCGGTCGACGGCGCCCGCCAGGCGCAGCATGAGGGTCGTGGCGGCCTCGGACTCCACCGCCAGGTCGGCCAGCACGTTCTGCATGAGCGGGTGCTCGGCGACGGCCTTGCCGAAGGTCGTGCGGTGGGCGGCGTGGTGGGCGGCCGCCGTGACGCCCTGGCGCATGCCGGCGGCGGCGCCGATGAGGCAGTCCAGGCGGGTCATGTTGACCATCTCGATGATGGTGCGCACGCCGCGGCCCTCGTCGCCCACGCGCCAGGCGTGGGCCTGGTGGTACTCGACCTCGGACGAGGCGTTGGACTTGTTGCCGAGCTTGTCCTTCAGCCGCATGAGCCGCAGCGGGTTGAGCGTGCCGTCGGGCAGGACGCGGGGCACGAGGAAGCAGGTCAGGCCGCCGGGCGCCTGCGCCAGGGTGAGGAACACGTCCGACATCGGCGCGGAGGTGAACCACTTGTGGCCGACGAGGCGGTACGTGCCGTCGGCCTGCGGGGCCGCGGTCGTGGTGTTGGCGCGCACGTCCGAGCCGCCCTGCTTCTCGGTCATCGACATGCCCGCGATGAGC
>JAFACJ010000224.1 GCA_023425615.1 Actinomycetes bacterium | reverse complement strand
GGTCCGCTGGCCGTCACGGCGAAGGGCGCGCTCGCCGCGGGGCTCTCGGCCGTGCAGACCACGCAGGGGAAGCGGACCCTGGCGGGGGCGCGGTGCGCGGCGCCGGGCACCGACCACTGGTTCGTCTCGCCGGGCCCCGGCGCGGGCGACGTCGAGCTGTTCCTCGCCAACGCCGATGAGGTGCCCGCGACGGTGGACCTGCACGCGATCTCCGACGAGGGCTCGCTGGCCACCACGGACGGCAAGTCGCTGGAGGTGCCCGCGCACGGCAGCCGGGTGGTGCGGATCGGCAGGACCGCCGACGGGCTGGGCACGGTCGCGGCCGGCGCCGAGGTGATCGCGCTGCGGGTGACGGCCTCCAGCGGCCGTGTCGCAGCGGCGGTGCGCGCGGACCTGGACGGCGGCGGCGACGACGTGGACTGGGTGCCGGCGGCCTCCGCCCCCGCCCGCCGCGTCGTGGTGCCCGGCCTGCCCGGGGGGAACGGGAGCCGGACCCTGTTCGTGGGGGCGCCCGGCGACGCCGACGCCAGGGTCGGGATCAAGGTGGTCACCTCCTCGGGGACGTTCGTCCCCGAGGGCCAGGACGTGCTGGACATCCCCGCCGACACGGTGATCCCGCTGGACCTGGAGGCGGCCCTGGGCGGCCGTGCCGCCGCGGTGGTGCTGACGTCCGAGCGGGACATCGTCGCCGGTTTCCAGACGGGCGGCGGCGGCACCGCCTTCGGCGCGTCCGCCGCACCGCTGGGGGAGGGCTCCACCGTCGCCGACGCCAGGGCGGGCTCCAGGCTGCTGCTGACGGCCCCGGAGGGCGCCGCCCAGGTGAGGGTGACCCCCTTGGCCCGGACGGGCCCTGGGACGCCTCAGGAGGTGCGGCTGGGGGCGGGCCGCACGGTCGAGGTCACGGTCGCCGCCGACGCGGTGCGGATCGAGCCGCTGCCGGGTTCGGGTCCGGTGTACGGCGCCCGCGTGCTGACCCTGAAGTCCGGCCGGTTCCGGCCGACCACCCTGCTGCCGCTGGGCCCCTCCCCGGTGGAGGTCGGGCTCCCGGCGGTCGGCGACTCGCTGACCGCGGTGCTGCCGTCGGGGTCCTGAGGCGGGTTCAGGGCTCGACGTCCTCGGGCGGCACGCCGAGGAGGGCGGCGATCTCCTCCACGACCAGGTCGTGGACGATCCTGAGCAGTTCGCGCTCGCCCTGGCCCGAGGCGTGGGCGCGGCTCTCCACCGGGCGCCGGAAGATCACCACCCGCGGCGTCCCGTTGACCTTGCGGGTGGCGCTGAGCTGGACCTTGGTCTCCTCGGGGTCGGGCCGCGGCACGTCCTCGACCGCGAACTCCACGCCGGCCAGCCGCTCGGTCCAGGGGGCGACGATCCGCTGCACCTCCTCGCGCACCAGGTCGTCGAACCTCTCGGCGCGGGTGAGCGAGATGGGCACCTCGGGCGGGGCCAGCGGGCCCCGCAGCCCGCGTCCGTGCCGGTCGCGGCGCTTGGCTCTGCTCATCCGACGAGTCTATGCCGGGCCGTACGGGGGCGGTGGGGGGAGGGGAGGGCCGCCTCTCGCGAAAGTTCCCAACGGTGACAAAAGGCTGTGCGAATCATCCCCATTAGATGGGAAACGCGAGACACGATCACTCGGATACTGGCGACACGGCCCGGAAAGGCGTACGTTCAGCCATCGTGAGCCCTGTTCGACTCTGTTCCCGCACCGCGTGCAAGGCGCCGGCGGTGTTCACGCTCACGTACGTCTATCGCGACTCCACCGCGGTCCTGGGTCCGCTGGCCGCGTACGTCGAGCCGCACTGCTATGACCTCTGCGCCGACCACGCCGACCGCCTCACCGCGCCGATGGGCTGGGAGCTGCTGCGCCTGCCCGCCGAGGAGGCGCCCGAGCAGCCCAGCACCGACGACCTGGAGGCGCTCGCCGACGCCGTCCGCGAGGCCGCGCGCCCCGCGGGGCCCGCCGCCGAGCCGGTCGGCCAGGGCACCGAGGTGGGCAGAAGAGGCCATCTGCGGGTGCTCAGATCCGACCAGCCGCGCCCCTGAGGACGACCGGAGCCGGGAGGAGACAACCGGGAAACGACCCCGTCACGGCTCACCGGTAGGCTCGGAGCTCGAAGAGAGCCGAGCTGGAGAGGGACTACCGAGTGGGCGATCTCGCCAAGATCTTCAAGGCCTACGACGTGCGGGGCGTCGTCCCCGACGAATTCGACGAGGAGATCGCCGAGGCCACCGGTGCCGCCTTCGTCCGGGTCACCGGGGCGGCACGGCTCGTCACCGCGCACGACATGCGCGCCTCCTCCGTCCCCCTGGCCGCCGCCTTCGCCCGCGGCGCCACCGCGCAGGGCGCCGACGTGCTGGAGGCGGGGCTCGGCTCGACCGACCTGCTCTACTACGCCAGCGGCAGCCTGGACCTGCCCGGTGTGATGTTCACCGCCAGCCACAACCCCGCCCGCTACAACGGCATGAAGATGTGCCGCGCCGGGGCCAGGCCGGTCGGCCAGGACACCGGGCTGCGCGAGATCCGCGACCTGGTGGCCGCCGGCGTGCCGGCCTTCGGCGGGCCGCGGGGGAGCGTCGAGCGGCGCGACCTGCTGCCGGGGTACGCCGCGCACCTGCGGTCGCTGGTGGACCTGGCGGGCATCCGCCGGCTGAAGGTGGTCGTGGACGCGGGCAACGGCATGGCCGGGCACACCGTACCCGCGGTCCTGGCCGGGCTGCCCCTGGAGGTCGTCCCGCTCTACTTCGAGCTGGACGGCACCTTCCCCCACCACGAGGCCAACCCGATCGAGCCGGAGAACCTGCGCGACCTCCAGGCCGCCGTCCTGGCGCACGGCGCCGACCTCGGCCTGGCCTTCGACGGCGACGCCGACCGCTGCTTCGCCGTCGACGAGCGGGGCATGATCGTCTCCCCGTCGGCGATCACCGCGCTGGTGGCCGAGCGGGAGCTGGCCAAGCACCCCGGCGCGCACGTCGTGCACAACCTGATCACCTCGCGCGCGGTGCCCGAGATCATCACCGAGAACGGCGGCGTCCCGGTGCGCACCCGGGTGGGCCACTCGTTCATCAAGAAGACCATGGCCGACACCGGCGCGGTCTTCGGCGGCGAGCACTCGGCGCACTTCTACTTCCGCGACTTCTGGTTCGCCGACTCGGGCATGCTGGCGGCCCTGCACGTCCTGGCCGCCCTCGGCGAGCAGCCCGCGCCGCTGTCGGCGCTGCTGAAGTCCTATGACCGGTACTCCGCCTCCGGCGAGATCAACCGCGAGGGCGCCGACCAGGCCGCGGCGGTGGCGCGGGTCAGGGAGGCGTTCGCCGCGCGGCGCGGCGTCGCGGTGGACGAGCTCGACGGCACCACGTTCACCGGCGACGGCTGGTGGTTCAACCTGCGCGCGTCCAACACCGAACCGCTGCTCCGCCTCAACGCAGAGGCAGGGGACGAGCACACCATGGCGGCGATCAGGGACGAGGTCCTGGCGATCGTGCGCCGGGAGGAGGCTGACGCAAAGTGAAGATCGACGCATGGCTGCTGGACGTCCTTGCCTGCCCTGACTGCCGGGGGCGGCTGCGCCCCGAGGAGGACGCGCTGGCCTGCGCCGGGGAGTGCGGCAAGGTCTATCCGGTGACGGCCGAGGGTGTCCCGGTGCTGCTCGTCGACGAGGCACGGGCACCGAAGGCATGATC
>JAFACJ010000022.1 GCA_023425615.1 Actinomycetes bacterium | reverse complement strand
TTCCTCACCCGCCGGCTCGGCGAGCGCAGGCTCGGCCGCGAGCGCTACGAGGCGGGCGTCCTGCCGAGGATCGGGCCGTGGGCGCTGTACGGGCTGCTGTTCACGATCGTCGTGCTGTTCGCCCTCCAGGGCAAGACGATCACCTCTCAGCCCCTCGACGTCGCCCGCATCGCCCTGCCGCTCCTCGCCTACTTCGCGCTTCTGTGGTTCGGCACCTTCGCACTCGGCAAGGCCATCGGCCTGCCCTACGACCGGACGGCGACGCTGGCGTTCACCGCGGCGGGCAACAACTTCGAACTCGCCATCGCCGTCGCCATCGCCACCTTCGGCGTCACCTCCGGCCAGGCACTCGCCGGCGTCGTCGGCCCCCTCATCGAGGTGCCCGTCCTGGTCGCCCTCGTCTACGTGTCGCTCGCCTGGCGGCGCCGCTTCACCGGGGCCGGGGCGTGAACGAGGTGACGGCCCGGCTGCTGGCCCGGATCGGCGCGGCAATCGCGCCACGCTTCGACGGGCTGTTCGCCGCCGAGACCGTCGCGGAGTACGTCCGCACCGCCTACCTGCTCTTGGCGGCCGACGCGGTGTCGGCGACGCACCTGCCGGTTCTGGCCGAGCGGTTCGCCACCGAGCGCCTGGTCGCACTCGCCCAAGCCCAGGGCATCACGCCCAAGGCGGTCCCCGAGGTGCTGTTCGTGTGCACCCGCAACGCCGGACGCTCCCAGATGGCCGCGGCCCTCCTGGCCCACCACGCCGCGGGCCGCGTTCACATCCGCACTGCCGGAACCTCCCCCGCCGCCCACCTCGACACCGTCGTCGTCCGCGCCCTCGCCGAGATCGGCCTCGACCCGGCCGAGGATTTCCCCAAGCCGCTCACCGACGAGGTCGTCCGCGCCGCCGACGTCGTCATCACCATGGGCTGCGGCGACGCCTGCCCCGTCCACCCCGGCAGGCGCTACCAGGACTGGCTCCTGTCCGCTCCCGAAGACCAGCCCATCGAGCGCGTCCGCCGCATCCGCGACCACATCGACGAACGCGTCCGCGAACTCCTCGCCGACCTCACCGCCAGCTGCGCGCCGGGCCCCCGGCCCCTGCCCTGAAAGGGACGATGAATGTCCGACAAGCCCAGCGTCCTGTTCGTCTGCGTCCACAACGCCGGACGCTCCCAGATGGCCGCCGCGTTCCTCTCCCACCTCGCCGGCGACACCGTCGAAGTCCGCTCCGCGGGCTCCGCCCCCGCGAACACCGTCAACCCGGCCGTCGTGCAGGCCATGGCCGAGGTCGGCATCGACATCTCCGCCGAGAACCCCAAGATCTTCACCGTGGAAGCCGTTCAGGCCTCGGACGTGTGCATCACCATGGGCTGCGGCGACACCTGCCCCGTCTTCCCCGGCAAACGCTACCTCGACTGGACCCTCCAAGACCCCGCCGGCCAAGGTGTCGAAGCCGTCCGCCCCATCCGCGACGAGATCAAGACCCGCATCGAAGGTCTGATGAAGGAACTCGGCCTCCCGGGGCAGGCGTGACCCGCCTCACGCCCGGCCTCATCACGATCGCGCCCATGCAGGGCGGACACGCCGAACAAGTGCTGGCGATCTACCAGGCCGGGATCGACACCGGCGACGCCACCTTCGAAACCGCCGCCCCGACCTGGCCGCAGTTCGACGCCTCCCGCCTGCCCGACCACCGCCTGGTCGCCCTCGACGGCGCCCGGGTACTGGGGTGGGCCGCGGTCAGCGCCGTCTCCGACCGGTGCGCCTACGCCGGAGTCGTCGAGAACTCCGTCTACGTCCACCCCGCAGCGCGCGGCCGCGGAGTCGGCCTCGCCCTCCTGCGCGCGCTCCTGGCCTCCACCGACGCCGCGGGCATCTGGACCGTCCAGTGCGGGATCTTCCCCGAGAACACCGCCAGCCTCGCCCTGCACGAACGCGCCGGGTTCCGCATCATCGGGACCCGCGAGCGCATCGGCCGCCACCACGGCCGCTGGCGCGACGTCGTCCTCCTGGAACACCGCAGTCCCGCCATCACCTGACCAGCCGACCGCGGCCCACCGCCGGATACACGGCGGGCCGGCCCTCAGCGGGGTGTCGGGATTACAGGGTTTCCCGACACCCCGCCGAAGGCGCCGCCAACCGCCCGGAAAACCGGACGAGAAGGGATCAAACTGTCGATTTCTGAAGCCCTCTGCACAGATTTCCGAAGTCCTCTGCACATCGCGACATGGTTTGCCGGTGGTGGCCAAGGACTGTTCTGGGCCGATTCTGGTGGTCATCCTTGAAGGGGCTTACCGGGAGGGGCTGTGACAGGCGAGGCGGGGGCTCAGTGAAGGTACGCGGGTTCGTGGTGGTGCGAGCGACGGGAGAACCGCTTGCGGGCGTCCGGGTGGCGGCGCGGACGGAGTCGGGCTCAGCAGAGGTGACGCTGACCGTTTTGGCCAGTGATGAGAATGGTTATGTGTCGGACGAAGAGTCCGTCCGTATCGAGGCCGGGGCAGGTCTGTGACCCGGCCGCGATCGTGCTCCTTCAGGTCGATGATCCGGAGAAGGTATACCGGGACAGAAGTCTCCCTTCGGTGTCAGGGCCACCGGATGCCAAGGACTATGCGTTCTCGCCGCGATCGTTCATGATGGCCCGCCGCTTCGCCCTCGGGGTCGGCGAAGACGCTGTCGCGGTGCGTTCGGATCCGCCGGTGCACTCGGTGAGCTTCACCAGATCGTTCGCAGGACGGTCACCGACGCCGGGTCGTCCGTGATGGAACGGCTCGGCGATGCTGACCCAGTGGGATCCGTCGTCATGAGCTGACCGATGCCGAGTGGGACAAGCTCAAAGAGCTTCTCCCGCCGGGCCGCAAGGGCCGTCCCCGAGAGGACGACCGCAGGGTTCTGAACGGGATCGTATGGAAGATCCGCACCGGCAGCGCGTGGCGGGACGTGCCCGAGCGCTACGGCTCCTGGCAGACCTTGTATACGCGTTTCCGCAGGTGGGCGTTGGACGGGACGTTCAGTGCGATGCTGGGCGCGGTGCAGGCCGACGCCGATGCGGTCGGGGATGCCGACTGGCTGGTCGCGGTGGACTCCACCGCCGCCCGCGCCCACAAGGTGAGCCGCGCCGCGGTGCGAACCGCTCTCACAGACCTACTGCCCGACCGGCCGGGCTGAGCACCCGTCACCGGACCGAGGCCGCCTCCCCCGTCTCGCTGGTGGCGGCCTCTGGCCCTCCGGAGGCAACGGTCCTCGTCACGAGGCGGAAGTCAGCGCGGACGAGATTCGCGACGGGAACGCCATCGGCGTCGGTCACGGACACATCGACTAGGACTCTCCCGCTGTTGCCGGACTTGGCGAGGGGCGGAGGGTCATACGCTTCCACCGCGACCCCCACAGCGTCCACCCGCAGCAGCGCCATCAGATGTCCTCTCGCCTCTGCCTGCCCGAGGCAACCAGTGTCTCCCGGTGCGCCCCTTCCGGTTTCCGCTGGGCAGAAGGGTGATGGCCTGAGCGGAAGCGCCGGTACCGGGCCGTTCCCGGAAAGCCCGGGGCGAGATCGGTAGCAGGGAGGGGTCATCACGGCCTCTTCGATGTCGCTTCTGGCCCCGGAAGGTCCGTTATCGTGCGTTGCGCAGCTTGAGGATGTAGGTCGCGGTGAGCGCGACGGCGCGGTCTTCGTCATGGGACAGGTCCGCGAGGGCACGTGACGCCGTGGTTCCCGGGATATCGGCGAGTGCCTGCGCCAGCCATCGACGTGCGGACGGTTTTCTGGTGCGGTGGGCGAGGCAGTCGACGATGCTGGTGGCGATGTGATCCCTCAATGCGGAATCGTTCGCCAGCGCGCTCAGCGCATCGGCTGCGTCGGCGTCGTTCGCCTCCTCGACGATCATGTCGATGAGCGTCGGGACCGCGTCGGCTGCTCCACGTGCCCCGAGCGCCAGAGCCGCGCACCTGCGGACCGCGATGTCGGGGTTCGCGAGGGCGTCCCGCAGCAGTGCGGTCGCCTCACCGCCCGGAATCTCGGCGATGGATTGGACGGCGCGTTCCCGCACCTCGGCCACCGGTGAGCCAAGGCCCTCCGCCAGCAGCGTCAACGCGCCATCGCCCGATTGCGCCAGGGCCCAGCGAAGGGCTCCGGAGACGTTCGGGTCCGTCTCGCTCAACGCCGCCTCGACCAGTGCATCCACCGGCACCGGAACCTCTTGGACTGCGGACAGGGCCGCGCGCTGGCGCTTCCCGGCGCTCTGCGAGCCCAAGGCATGCAGGAGTGCGACGGTATGGAGGGCATCCTCCCAGTCGGCGGGTTCGGCGGCACCGATCCGGCGGAGCCGAGTGAGCAGCTCCGTCTCACTCGCGATGCGTTCTCGCGAACGGCGGATGAGGTCGTCGACGAGCTCCGAGGGCTGGAAGCCGGGATCGTCGAACGCGCGCTTGACTTCACGCAGCGACAGCCCCAAGGACCGCAGTCCCTCGATATGGAAGATCCGCCGGATGTCCTCGCCGGAGTACTCCCGATAGCCGGCATGGGTACGGCCCGTGGGCCGCACCAGGCCGAGCGAGTCGTAATGCCTGAGCATGCGGGAGCTGACTCCGGACCGTCGTGCCACCTCACCGATCAACACTGCCTCTCACCCCTCCTGGCTGGTCGTACCGAGGGCTACGATGCGCTTCGCCTCCTCGATCGCGAACGCGAATCCGGCGTCCGGGTCGCGCAACAGCCGTTCCGTGGCGATCGCGTGCTGACGCACGCGAGGGTCGGGATCCGTCATCGCAGTGCGCAGGGCCGGCATGATCACCTCACCGAGCGCGATCAGCGCCCGGCTGAGGCTCAGCTGCATCTCACGCCCGCCGCGCCCGAGCTGTGTCACCAACACTACGGTCAACTCGGATTCTTCGCCTTCGGGCACGAGCACGACCGCTGCTCGCCAGGCGCTCCGCGCCACCTCGTCGTCGGCGTCGGTCAAAAGCGCCCGGGTGATCGCCGGCCACGCTCGGCGATCCCCGATCTTGGACAGCGTGTGCAACGCCTGGCTTCGTGCCTGCGCACGCTCCGAACGGATTTCATCGAGAAGTTCGGGGACCGTCATCGACGACGGATGGCGGGTGAGTGCCCACGTGAGCATGTCGCGCACGGAGAACTCGGGTTCGATCGCGCATCGTTCGATGAGCTTGTCGATGAACCTGGGGTCAGGGTACGTGCCGACCGCCAGTGCCGCCCGCAGCCGTACTGACGGGTTGCTGTTCTCCAGCGCCTGCAGAGCCCGAATTATGTCCGTGTCCTGTTTCGGCGTCGCCATCAGGATCACCTCCTTGGCCCACAGTGAAGACCTTGTCACTGTGTCAAGGTCAAGCACGGTCACGCCGCGAGATCACCTGACGCGGCACGGCTTCCTAACGTCACTGGCCGTTCGGTTGCTGCGAGGACCCCTAGACGCACCTCACCGAACTCAAGAAGAACGTGGAGAAGGCCATCAACGACCACAGATCTTGACGAATCCCGGCATCGACCACCGGAGCCTCCATCAAGGTGTTCGCAGATACCCTGATCACACCACCGCCGACACGACCCCGAACCCATCACACACAAGCGCAAGATCAATCTCAGCGCCAACGGCTGTCCGCGGGTTCCTCAACCCCGGTAGAGGAGAATGAGGGTCACGGTGACCCGGTCGATGAGCGGGATGATCTTCTCCTTCACGGACGGGGCGCTGTGCTGCGGGCGTGGGCGGCGGCGGTCAGCAGTGCCCGGCCGATGCGGGCGGCCTGCTCGGGACTCAGGGTGCAGATACGCGGATTTCTGTCAGCAGTGTCTCGTCGTGCGCTGTCATCCTCGGCCGGCCCGTAGCGGACCGCGGTGCGGCTCCTGCGGACCGTGCTCGTGAGCGGGCATGACGAACCCGCTGACGGCCGCTGACGAAATCCCTCGTTTACAGAGTTATGATGCGGCGCTGGGTTCTCACTGGTCGGGAGAAGGCGCGCGGTCGGTGAGGAGGGCGGCGAGGCGGTAGGCGCCGTGGCCGGACAGGCGGCGGGTGCCGCGGTCGTAGCGCTGGGTGGTGACGGGTGAGGTGTGGCCGAGGAGGGTCTGGA
>JAFACJ010001206.1 GCA_023425615.1 Actinomycetes bacterium | reverse complement strand
GCGGTGAACCAGCGGTCGCGGTCGGAGTCCGCGGTGATCTGCTCGACCGTCTGGCCCGTGTGGTAGGCGATCCGCTCGGCCAGCGTCTTCTTGACGTAGAGCATCTGCTCGGCCTGGATCTTGATGTCCGAGGCGGTACCGCCGATACCGCCGGACGGCTGGTGCATCATGATGCGCGCGTGCGGAAGCGCGTAGCGCTTGCCCGGGGTGCCCGCGCACAGCAGGAACTGGCCCATCGACGCCGCCAGACCCATGCCGACCGTGACGATGTCGTTCGGCACGTACTCCATGATGTCGTAGATCGCCATGCCGGCGGTCACGGAGCCGCCCGGTGAGTTGATGTAGAAGGTGATGTCGCGCTTGCCGTCCTCGGCCGACAGCAGCAGCAGCTCGGCCGAGAGGCGGTTGGCGATGTCGTCGTCGACCTGCTGGCCGAGTACCACGATCCGCTTGCGCAGCAACTGCTGGTGCAGGGCCTCCTGTGCGGCCATCGCCTGCAGCCCGCCCTCGCGCGCGAAGAACGGATCGGGGAAAATCGGAGGCTTGCTCACCCTGTTCCTCCGTAGGTGTCTAGCGAGTTCTGGTCCTCGAACGGTCGGATGATTGGACACTAACGCGCCCCGCGGGGGCGTCACGCCATACGGACGTTCTTTTCGCTGGCGGCGTACCCTTCACCCTTTTGCCGACCCGGGGTTTAGCTGCCGGCGAACGCCGCTTGAACAGCCGCGCCCCGCATGCCATTTACGGCATACGGGGCGCATTTGGATTTTTCTCGCAAATCAGACCCGAGGGCGTCAGGACTCCGCGGCGTCCTTGGTGTCCTCGTCCTTGGCCTCGGCCTCGCCCGTCACCTCGGCGGCCTCCTCGACGACCTCGGCCTCGGCGACCTCGGCCTCCGGCTCGGGCTCGCCGTTGACCTCGCGGCGGAGCCGCTCGAGGTCGAGCTCGGCGCCGGACTCGTCAGTGATCTTGACGTGCTCGACGATGAGGTTCAGCGCCTTGGAGCGCAGCACCTCGGCGACGAGGGCCGGGATCTGGTTGTTCTCGGTGAGGTACTGGGCGAGCTGCTGCGGCGGCAGGTTCATCTGCATGGCCTGGGTGACCACGTACTCGCTGAGCTCCTCGTTCTCCACGCCCAGCTCCTCCTGGAGGGCGAGCTGGTCGAGGATGAAGCCGCCCTTGACCGCCTTGCGCGCGGCCTCGTCGATCTCGGCCTCGAACTCCTCGGCGGTCTTCTCCTCCTCGGCCAGGTAGGCCTCACGGGTCAGACCGGCGTAGGCGAGCTGCTGGTCGAGCTGCTCGTTGCGGCGCGCCTTCTCGCCGTCGACGACGCTCTCGGGCAGCGGGATCTCGACCTTCTCCAGCAGGGCCTCCAGGGCCTTGTCACGGGCCTGGCCGATCTGGTTGAGCTTCTTCTGCCGGCCGAGGCGGGTGCGGACGTCGTCCCGCAGCTCCTCGATCGTGTCGAACTCCGAGGCGAGCTGGGCGAACTCGTCGTCGGCCTCGGGCAGCTCCTTGACCTTCACCGACTGCACGGTGACGGTGACCTCGGCCTCCTGGCCCTGGTGGGACCCGGCCACGAGGGTGGAGGGGAAGTCCTTGGACTCGCCGGCCGCCAGGCCCACGATCGCGTCGTTGAGGCCCTCGATGACGCCCTCGGTGCCGACCTCGTAGGAGTAGCCCTTGGTGGCGGCGTCCTCGACCGGCTCGCCGTCGACGGCGGCGGCCAGGTCGATGGTGACGGTGTCGCCCTCGGCGGCGGCGCGCTCGACGGTGGTGAGGGTGGCGAAGCGCTCACGCAGGTTGCCGAGGGTCTCCTCGACCTCCTCGTCGGTGACGACCGCGTCGTCGACCGTGACGGGCAGGCCCTCGTAGTCGGGGACCTCGAAGGTCGGGCGGACGTCGACCTCGGCGGTGAACTCCAGTTCCTTGCCGTCGTCGAGCTTGGTCACCTCGACGTCGGGCTGGCCGAGGACGAAGAGCTCCTTCTCCTCGACCGCCGCGCCGTACAGACCCGGGAGCGCGTCGTTCACGGCCTCCTGGAGCACCGCGCCGCGGCCCACGTACTGGTCGATCAGGCGCGCGGGCGCCTTGCCCGGGCGGAAGCCCTTGAGCCGCACCTGCTTGGCGAGCTCCTTGTAAGCCTTGTCGAGGCTCGGCTTGAGCTCTTCGAACGGAACTTCGATGGTGAGCTTCACCCGGGTCGGGGTCAGCTCCTCGACAGCGGTCTTCACTGGGGCAGGTCTCCTTGATCCGGCGGTTCACACGGCTCGGCGCGCGGTGATTGCGGCCCTGCCAGGCCGCGGGCGCGAGCGGCCGCCGGTCTCACGTGATCGTTTAGGGCGGCAACACATGCCTGTGCGGCCCTCAGTCTAGGGGGTCGCGGCCACCTCCCGTGACACGCTCCCCTGCGTGCCGCCCCCGCGCCACCGGCCGTCGGACCTCCCGCTTCCCGGTGCCGCCGAATGGTGATCGTCCGCCGGGGAAAGGCGGGAGCCAGGGGAGGGACGAGCGGCTACACTGTCGCGCATCGCGGGCTGTGGCGCAGCTTGGTAGCGCGCTTGCTTTGGGTGCAAGAAGCCGTGGGTTCAAATCCCGCCAGCCCGACAGATCGAAGCCCCCGGCGCCGCGGCGCCGGGGGCTTCTCCTGTGTGGTGAACGTGTGCGACGAGCCCGTCCTCAGACTCCCGCGTCGGCGAGGCTGCGGCGCTCGGTGTCGGTCTTGCGCAGGTAGGTCGCCCAGGTGAGGATCACGCAGACGGTGTAGAAGCCGGCCAGGATCAGCAGCGCGGGGACGATCGTCTTCGCCTCGGTCAGCGAGAGCCGGAAGGTCTGCTGGATGAGGACGCCGCCCAGGGCGCCGACCGCCGAGGAGATGCCGATCGCGGCCGCGCCGGCGCGCCTGGCCGCGGCGATCGCGGTGGCGACGGCGCCCTCGTCGCGGGCGTCCACGCCCTCCAGCGCCTGGTGCTTGAAGATCGCCGGGATCATCTTGTAGGTCGAGCCGTTGCCGATGCCGGTGGTGGCGAAGACGAGCAGGAAGGCGGCGAGGAACAGGCCCCAGCTCCCGGCGTCGACCGCGTACCAGACGGCGCCGATGCCCAGCGCCATGACCAGGAAGTTGAAGAACGTCACCCTGGCGCCGCCCAGCCGGTCGGCCAGCCAGCCGCCGATCGGGCGGGCGATGGAGCCGACGAGCGCGCCGAGCCAGATGTAGTCGGCCGCCTTGATGTCGGGGAACTGGTTCTTGATCAGCACGCCGAAGGAGAAGGAGTAGCCGATGAACGAGCCGAAGGTGCCGATGTAGAGCACCGACATGACGATCGTGTGCGGCCTGCGGGCGATGCCGCCCATCTCCCCGAAGGTGTAGGAGCTGGTGGCGTGGCGCAGGTTGTTCATGAAGAAGTACGCGCCGGCCGCGGCGACCAGCAGCAGCGGCATCCACACCCAGCCGACGGCGGCCAGGCCCGCGGCGACGATCAGCGGCGGCATCGTCAGCTGGGTGACGCTGGTGCCGAGGTTGCCGCCGGCGGCGTTGAGGCCGAGCGGGAGCCCCTGCTTGTTCGTCGGGTAGTAGTGCGTGATGTTCGACATCGAGGAGGCGAAGTTGCCGCCGCCCAGGCCCGTGGTCGCGGCGATGAGCAGCAGGGCCCAGAAGGGGATGCCGGGGTTCTCGATGGCGTAGACGAACAGCGCGCACGGGATCAGCAGCAGCAGCGCGCTGATGATCGTGAAGTTCCTGCCGCCGAACCTGGCGGGCCCGAAGGTGTACGGGATGCGCATGAAGGCGCCGACGAGGTTGGGGATGGTCGTCAGCCAGAGCTGCTGGCCGACGTCCAGGGTGACGCCCACCGTGCCGAGGTTGATGACGGCGATGCTCCACAGCAGCCAGACGCAGAAGCCCAGGTGCTCGGTGAGGATGGACCAGACGAGGTTGCGCAGCGCCACCCGCCTGCCGGTCCGGTTCCAGAACCGTTCGTCGTCGGGTCTCCAGTCCTCGATCCAGCGGCCCCGCCCCCCGTCCGGCTCGATGCGCCTCTCATCGGTCAGCGTGGTCATGGCCTGCCCTCCAGGTACTCTCCGTTGTGGCGTTTCGTCGCAGCCACGAAGGTAGGCACGGGGGTCGTTCCGGCTGTTGCCGCCAGGTCAAGACCCGATTACCTGTCACGCACCGGGCACGGTGCGTCAATGTGAGCACTCCCGGTCACTGCGGTTCCAGGGCGTGAGCGTCCGGTAACACGGCCGTCACGGACCCTGGAGTACCGTCCCCACCTGGTGCTGGACGGCCCTCCGGCTTGGTGTGACATCCGCCGTTAGGACAAAATCGACTTTTGTAGTTTTACTCTGCGACCAGATCCGTGATCAGAGAGGGCGAACAGTGGACGTAGAACAGACGGCGCTGCCAGGGATAGGACTGCGTCACGAGTTCACCACCCGCGCCGGGCGCCGCATAGGCGTGGTGACGTACCGCAACGGCCGCCGCGACCTCATCGTCTACGACAAACATGACCCCGACTGCGCGGGGGAGATCGTCAAGCTCAACGACGAGGAGGCGGACGCGCTCGTCGAGCTGCTCGGCGCCCCCCGCATCGTCCAGCGGCTCAACGACCTGCACCGCGAGGTCGAGGGCCTGGTCAGCCTTCAGGTACCGGTCGCGGACAGGTGGCACGGCAAGGCCATGGGCGCGGCCCAGGTCCGCACCCTCACCGGGGCGTCCATCGTGGCGGTCGTCCGCGGCGGCCAGGTCCACGCCAGCCCGCTGCCGGACTTCGTCCTGCGGCATCACGACATCGCCGTTCTGGTGGGGAGCACCGAGAGCACAGAGGCGGCCGTCCAGATCCTCACCGGCGGATAGGAGACCGTGTGCACGACATAGCCGTTCTGTTCCTGGAGCTCGGGGGGATCATCCTCGCCCTCGGTGTCCTCGGCTCCTTCGCCCTCCGCGCCGGAATCTCCCCCATCCCCCTCTACCTCATCGCCGGTCTCGCCTTCGGGCACGGCGGGATCCTCCCCCTCGGCACCAGCGAGGAGTTCGTCCACACCGCCTCGGAGATCGGCGTCATCCTCCTGCTGCTCACCCTGGGCCTGGAGTACAACGCCGACGAGCTGCTGACCAGCCTCAAGGGCAACGCCAGAGCGGGCCTCGTCGACCTGGTCCTCAACGCCGCGCCGGGCGCGATCATGGCGCTGGTCCTGGGCTGGGGACCGGTCGCCGCGGTGGCCATGGCAGGCGTCACCTACGCCACCTCCTCGGGCATCACCGCCAAGGTCCTCACCGACCTGGGCTGGGTCGGTAACCGCGAGACGCCGGTCGTGCTGTCGCTGCTGGTCTTCGAGGACCTGGCGATGGCCGTCTACCTGCCGGTCCTCACCGCCATCCTGGCCGGCGTCGGGTTCGCCGCCGGCGCCACCAGCGTCGGGATCGCGCTGGCCACGGTCACCGTGGTCCTGGTGATCTCGCTGAAGTTCGGCAAGTACCTGGAGATGTTCGTCTCCAGCCCCAACTCCGAGGTGCTGCTGCTGAAGGTGCTGGGGCTGGCGCTGCTGGTCGCCGGTATCGCCCAGGAGCTGCAGGTCTCCTCGGCCGTCGGCGCGTTCCTGGTCGGCGTCGCGCTCTCGGGGCAGCTCGCCCACGAGGCGCAGGAGCTGCTGGCGCCGCTGCGCGACCTGTTCGCCGCGGTGTTCTTCGTCTTCTTCGGCCTGAACACCGACCCCGCCAAGATCCTCCCGGTCGCCGGACTCGCCCTGCTGCTGGCCTTCATCAGCATCGTCACCAAGCTGACCACCGGCCACTACGCGGCGCGGAAGGCGGGCATCGGGCGCGCCGGACGGGCGCGCGCCGGGCTGGCGCTGGTACCGCGCGGTGAGTTCAACATCGTCATCGCCGGTCTGGCGGTGGCGGCCGGAGCGCATCCGGACCTCGGCCCGCTGGCCGCGGGCTACGTCCTCATCCTCGCGGCGTTCGGGCCTCTGGCGGCCCGGTTGCTGCAGCCCCTCATCACCTCGCTCTCCGACCATCCCGAGGAGCGGCTGCCGTTCTTCCGGCGGCGCAAGTCCGCAGGGAAGCCGCCGGAGCCCGCGCCCTCTCCCGTGGAGGAGGAACCGGTCCCCGTCGACGACGGGGACTCCGAGCCGGTCAAGGGCTGACCCCGCCCGCGCCCGCCGGCCCCCGCGGGCGCGCGGGGGCACCGCCGCCCGGGGCGCCATGCCCGGGACGCGGACGGCGGCGGTCCTCTCGTGGCGGGGGAACAGCAAGATCGCGTAGAGCGCCAGGAAGACACCCGCCAGGTCCAGCGCGAGCCACAGGGGCTCGGTGGGCCAGGGCTCGTCGAACAGCAGCGCCGCCGCGCACACGAGCTGGACCTTGCCGACGACGTTCATCACCGCGCAGACCAGGATCAGCCGCCGCTGCTGCAGGCCGATGTGCAGCAGGCCGAGGCCGAGCGCCCCCGACAGCACGAACAGCACGGGGTAGGGCGTGGCGGCCAGGTCGCGGGGGGCGTCCGCCAGATACGGGATCATCGCCACCCCCATCACCTCGGCGGTGCCCAGCAGCACGCCCGCGCCGATCCCGTACGCCACTCCGGTCAGGCGCCGCGCGTGGCGGCCCTCCACCTTGCGGTCCCTGAGGCAGAACAGCCAGATGGGGAGTGCCAGCGAGGGACCGACGGCGATGGCCAGCTTCCACGGCGCGGGATGGGCCGGTGCCTCCTGGCTGCGCGCCGCCTGCTCGCCGAACCCGTAGAAGGTGGCGAGGGAGACCAGGACCAGCGCGAGCACCAGCAGGCCCAGCGTGTGCGCCTCGCGGCGCGTCAGCCGTTCCTTGAAGCCGTACCTGCCCACCAGGAGCAGCGGGACCAGGCCGAAGAGATAGGTGGCGAGCATGACCGCGACCGGCGCGGTGTTCACCGCAGCCGCCGCGACGACGGTGCCGCTCAGCACCGTGGCCAGGCCGATCATCCATGATCCGCTGGTCACCAGCTTCACCATGGCGTGGAACGGGCGGCGTGCGGTGAGCGGGGGGAGCGCGGTACCCGTCGCCTTGAAGATCGCGAAACCCGCGAGGTAGACGAGATGGGCGGCGCAGGCCAGGAGCACGGGCTGCATGGTTCCTCCGGGGGTGGGTCGAAGGTCACCGCATCGTTACATGGCCGGCGCAAGAGATATCAGACGTGAAATCCACGGAGTGAGGGTGAGTTTTTGTCCTCTCCGATCAAGAACTGACCGGAGAGGACTCCCCTCAGACCAGGCCCAGCTGTTCGGCGAGCAGCGCCCGGTGCCGGCGGCGCGGGCCGAGCAGCAGTTCGGTGCTCTTGGCGCGCTTGTAGTAGAGGTGCGCGTCGTGCTCCCACGTGAAGCCGATGCCGCCGTGCAGCAGCAGGTGCTCCTTGGCGACGCGGAAGTGGGCGGGGCCGACGTACGCCTGGGCGAGCGCGGCGGCGACCGGCAGGTCGGCGGGCGACTCGTCGGCGGCCCACGCGGCGTGGCGGGCGATCGACTCGGCCTGCTCCAGCAGGCAGTGCAGATCGGCGAGACGGTGCTTGACGCCCTGGAAGGAGCCGACGAACCTGCCGAACTGCACGCGCAGCTTGGCGTACTCGACGATCGTGTCAAGGCAGCGGCGCATCCCGCCGAGCTGCTCGGCCGCCAGGACCGCGCCCGCGACGTCCAGGGCGCGGGACAGGGAGTCCGCCGGCCCGACGAACCGGGCGGGCGTCCCGTCGAACTCCACCGCGGCCTGCGGGCGGGTGAGGTCAAGGACCTCCAGCGGGGTGCTCCTGACGTCCTCGCCGCGGACGGCGAAGACGCCCTGCCGCCCGTCCAGGCGCGCGACGACCAGGAGCAGGTCGGCGTCCGCCCCGTACAGGACGCGTTCGGCGCGCCCGTTCAGTGCGTGGTCGGCCGAGGCCGTCACTCCTTCGCCGAAGGAGAGCGTCGCGACCGTGGTGCCCGCCGCGATGCCCGGCAGGTACTCCCGCTTGGCCTCCTCGTCGTCCAGCGCGAGCAGCGCCTCGGCCGCCAGCACCGAGGAGGCGAAGTACGGCACCGGGGTGAGGGCGGCGCCCAGCTCCTCCAGGACGACGGCGACCTCGGCGCGGCCGGCGCCCTCTCCCCCGTACTCCTCGGGGATCGCCAGCCCGGTGACGCCCAGCTCGCCCGCGAGCCGCTCCCAGGTCTTGCGGTCGTAGGACTCCTCGCCCTCGGCGACCTGCCGGACCCGGGCGATCGGCGCGGCCGAGGCAAGGAACGCGCGGACGGACCCGGCCAGCTCCCGCTGCTCGTCGGTGAGGATCAGTCTCACGCTCCGGCCTCCTTCTTCTGCGTGCCGACCTTCAGTTCACGGAACGGGACGTCGCGGTCCACCTGCGGTTCGCGCGGCAGGCCGAGGACCCGCTCGCCGATCGCGTTGCGGACGATCTCGTTGGTGCCGCCGCCCAGGGCCATGCCCGGCGCCCACTTGAGCGACTCGGCGTACGGGGCCAGCTCGTCGCCCTCCGAGTACGCGACGACGCCGTCCCCGAACCCCTCGCCCGCGCCCTCGGCGCAGTCGAGGGTCAGCTCGGCCCGCAGCAGCTTGGTGACCGAGCCGCGCGAACCGGGGTTGATCCCCGCCTTGACCTCTTGGGCCAGGCGCGCGTTGAACAGCTCCAGGGCGCGTTCCTGGATGTAGAGGTCGAGCAGCCTCTCCCGGACCGCCGGATCCTCGGTGAGACCGCGGGCCTTGGCCTTGGCCGAGATGCCGTCGTAGGAGGTGGGGCGGTCGGGCGCGGCGCTGCCCATCCCGATCGACAGGCGCTCGTGCAGCAGCGTCGTGATGGCCGCGTGCCAGCCGTTGTTCACCCCGCCGACGACCTGGTCGGGGGCGATGCGCACATCGTCGAAGAACACCTCGTTGAAGTGCGCGATGCCCGTCATGTCACGCAGCGGCCGCACCGTCACGCCCGGGGCGTGCATGTCGACGACGAACATCGTGATGCCCTTGTGCTTGGGCACGTCCACGTCCGTACGGGCGATGATCAGGCCGTAGTCGGCGTGCTGGGCGACGGTCGTCCAGACCTTCTGCCCGTTCAGCACCCAGGAGTCGCCGTCGAAGACGGCCCTGGTCTGGAGGGAGGCGACGTCGGAGCCTGCGCCCGGCTCGGAGAAGAGCTGGCACCAGATCTCCTCGCCGCGCAGCAGCGGCCTGATGTAGCGCTTCTTCTGCTCCTCGGTGCCCAGCGACAGCAGCGTGGGCCCGCACATGCCCAGGCCGATGCCGAACACCCCGATCGGCAGCGCCTTCTCCCTGGCCTCACGCTGGAAGATCCGCTCCTCGGCGGTGGACAGCCCCTGCCCCCCGTACTCGGCGGGCCAGCTGATGCCCGAGTACCCCGCGTCGTAGAGCCGGGCCATGAACTCCCTGGAGGCCGCCACTCCGGTGCTCTCGGGAAGGGATGCTTGCTCTAGCCAGGCTCTGGCCTGACCGGCGTACGTCTCTGTATCCGCCATTCCGGGCTCCTCAACCGAATTGGATTCGGTTTCTTATTCAACCCCAATGGCCCCGCTTCCTCCAGACCCCGCGAGCACTCACTTGGCACTCCGGTACGCCAGCGCGAACGACACCGCCGCGCCCAGCGCCCCCAGACACCTCAGATGGTTGAAAACCGTCCACCGCGACACGTACGTGTGCCAGAAATCAGCGGTACCGGCGGCCGCGGCGTCCATCACGTCGAGCCTGTTGTTGTAGGGGACGTGGTAGACGACCGTCAGGACGATCGGAACGAGATACAGACAGGCCCCCACGACCGCGTACACATCACCGTCACGCAGCCCCTTCACGCCCACGACGACACCCGTCACGGCCGTGCCGAACAGGGCGAGCATGAAGAACGGATTCGGCGCCGCACGGTTGATCGACTGCATCGCGGCTGCCCCCTGCGCCGCGGGGAGATCCCCCAACGCCCGCATGACGAACGTGGAGAAGGCGAAGAAGACGCCGGCGCTCAACCCGGCCCCCACGGACGAGACGAGCAGCAGGACACGGTTCACGGATCTCTCCTCGGGATTCGGCGTAACGCCTGCCCGGCGTGACGCCAGGGTTCGGCGTAACGCTGGGGTTCGGCGTTACGCGTCCATCCCATCGCCGTGGGCGTCCGGTCTCCATCGCCGGAAAGCGCGCGCGCATACGCGTCCGTCCACGCTGTTACCTTTCACCCCATGGACGCACTCGCCGCCCTCCTGGACGGTCCCCGCGCCCGCGGCGCCTTCCTCCTCCGCTCCGTCATGGACCCGCCATGGTCCATGCGGATCACCGACCGCGCCCCCCTGACAGTCGTGGTGATCACCCGAGGCCACGCCTGGATCACCCCCGAGACCGGCGCCGCCGTCCGCCTCTCCCCCGGAGAAGCGGCACTGGCCCGCGGCCCCCACCCCTACACGGTCTCCGACGCCCCCGGCACCCCGCCCCAGATCGTCATCCACCCCGGCCAGATCTGCACCACCATCGACGGCACCCACCTGCACGAGACGATGTCGCAGGGCGTCCGCACCTGGGGCAACCCCCCCGCCGGCCAGACGGTCCTGCTCACCGGCACCTACGAGCCCGCCACCGAGCCCGCCCCGCCCCTCCGGAACGCCCAG
>JAFACJ010001205.1 GCA_023425615.1 Actinomycetes bacterium | reverse complement strand
GACCAGACGGGCCTCGACGCCGCGGGGCGGCGCGCCAATCTGGCAGGTGCGCTGCGGGTGGCGCGTCCGGTGGCCGGCGCCTCGGTGCTTCTGGTGGACGACGTGGTGACGACGGGCGCGTCGCTGGCCGAGGCGGGGCTGGCGCTGCGGGCGGCGGGCGCCGTCGTGAAAGGCGCGGTGGTCGTCGCCGGGACCGAGTCCCGACGGTTCGGGTAAATCCAACAATTATCTATAAACCAACTATTTTTCTGGAAACCTCCCACTACCCAGCCTTGTCGGGAACGGCAGGTCAGGTGCTGGATCCGGGGCTGTGGTGGAGTTTCTCCCCGGCCTTGATCAATGTAAGTGAGATTTGCCGCATCTTGTCCCGATGACATTCGGCCCTTGAGGGGCTAGCGTTCTGACATGGCACCCGCCCGGGTCCGTGGTTGCGCCGGTTCGCGCCTCTCCGCAGGGAGAGCACGTGCCGAGCTAGCCGATGCCAGTCGCAGGCGAAACGGTCCACGTAAGCCGACTTTTTGTCGAGTGATCACGGTGCGGCTTAGAAGTAAGTCCTGCCCCGCCGGCGGATCAGATATCCGCCGTCACGGGAGAAGAGCAGTAGTGGCATGGGCTGCGAACCTCTCAGCAGGCGATTGTGGGGTCGAAGACCAGGTCGGCCGGGTGGGTGCTCCTTCACTGACGGAAACATCTGGAACTCCAGATTCCAGACTGTCCGTTGTCTCAGCAGAGAGGGGGGTCCGACATTGGACGTCATCGTGAGGGGCCGGCACACCGACGTGAACGACCGCTTCCGGCGGCACGTCGACAGCAAGCTCGCCAGGTTCGAGAAGCTCGACTCCAAGATCATCCAGGTGGACGTGGAGGTGAGCGAGGAGCGCAACCCCCGGCAGTCGGGCCAGCGGGAGCGGGTCGAACTGACCGTCCGCTCCAAGGGCCCGGTGATCCGGGCCGAGGCCGCCGCCGACGATCGCTACGGGGCCCTGGACGTGGCCCTGGGCAAGCTCGACACCCGTATGCGCCGCATCGCCGACCGGCGCAAGATCCACCACGGCGCCCGCACGCCCGCCAGGTACGACGGCGTCGCGCCGATGCCCATCCCCATGGAGCCCTCGCCGCTCACCGCGGACGAGCCCTCCATCAGGCCCGAGCCCGAACCCGAGCCCGAGGAGGTCATCGCCACGCGGCCCGACCTCCAGGAGACCCTCCTGCCCATCCCGATGGACGGCGACGGGCCCGTCGTCGTCCGGGAGAAGTGCCACGAGTCCACGCCGATGGACATCCACCAAGCTCTCTACGAAATGGAACTTGTCGGACACGACTTCTTCCTGTTCCGTGACAAGGAGAGTGGCAGGGCCAGCGTCGTCTACCGACGGCGCGGGTGGGACTACGGGGTCATCCGTCTCATCGAGGAGTAATCTAACGTGAGCAACCCGTAATCGCCCTCGCCGTGCCATGATCTAGGCAACCCATATGGGGGAGGAAGAGTGAGCGAGATCCCCGAAGCTCGCACCGATCCGATCCGAGTCCTGATCGTGGACGACCATGCCCTGTTCCGCAGAGGCCTGGAGATGGTCCTGTCCGGCGAGCCCGGCATCGAGGTGATCGGCGAGGGCGGTGACGGGCTGGAAGCCGTCCAGAAGGCACGCGATCTGACACCCGACGTGATCTTGATGGACATCCGGATGCCGCGCCGGGGCGGCATCGAGGCATGCGCGGCCATCAAGGAGGCCGTGCCTAGCGCCAAGATCGTCATGCTGACGATCAGTGACGAGGAGGAGGACCTCTTCGAGGCGCTCAAGGCGGGCGCCACCGGCTACCTCCTCAAGGAGATAGCCATCGACGAGGTGCCCCAGGCGGTCAGAGCGGTGCACGGCGGGCAGTCGCTGATCAGCCCGTCGATGGCGTCGAAACTCATCACCGAGTTCACCGCGCTGGCCCGCCGCTCCCAGGAGCGGCAGCAGCAGGTGCCGGCACCGCGGCTGACCGACCGCGAGATGGAGGTGCTCCGCCTGGTGGCACGCGGCCTCGGCAACCGCGAGATCGCCAAGGAGCTGTTCATCTCCGAGAACACGGTGAAGAACCACATCCGCAACATCCTGGAGAAGCTCCAGCTCCACTCCCGCATGGAGGCGGTCGTCTACGCCGTCCGCGAGAAACTGCTGGAGATCACCTAAGCCGTGGCGAACGCGGCGGGGTCCGGGGGGCGTCCCCCGGGCCTACGCCGCCACCGGGGCGAGGTCGGGGGTCTCGGCCGCGTCCCCGGTGTCGCCCGCGGCCGTCGCACGGCGGCCGAAGAACCACACATAGGCGAGGAACGCCACCTCGGCGACCACGCCGATGCCGATCCGCAGCCACGTGGTGTGCACCCAGCCGGTGACGAAGCCCTCGATCGCGCCGGAGACCAGCAGCACGCCGACGAGCCCGAGCACCACGCTCATCGCGGCACGGCCCTCCTCGGCCAGCGCGCGGCCCCGCGGCCGCTGCCCCGGGTCGATGATCGTCCAGCCGAGTCTGAGCCCGGTGCCGCACGCCACGTACACGGCCGTCAGCTCCAGCAGGCCGTGCGGGAGGATCAGGCCGAAGAAGAGGTCGGTCCTGTCGTGCGCCGCCATCAGCCCGCCGATCAGGCCGAGGTTCAGCTGGTTGGCCAGCAGCACGTACAGCGTCGGGATGCCCAGCAGGATGCCGAAGGCGATCGCCTGCGCCGACACCCACGCGTTGTTCACCCACACTTGGAAGGCGAACGCGCCGGCCTCGTGCTCGGTGTAGTAGCCGGCGAAGTCCTCCTCGACCAGCTGCTTGATCTCGTGCGGGGTGCCGACGGCGGCCTGCACCTCCGGACTCCCCGCCACCCAGAACGCGATGGCCAGCGCCAGCAGATTGCCCAGCAGCGCGCAGCCCAGCCACCACCACCGCTGCCGGTAGACCACGCCCGGGAAGGAGACGGTGATCAGCCGCGCCGCATCACGCCACATCGGCGCGCTCGCCCCGGAGACCGCGGCCCTTCCCCGCGCCACCAGCGCCGACAGCCGCCCGATGACCACCGGGTCCGGCGAGGCCGAACGCACCACCGACAGATGGGTGGCGGCGCGCTGGTAGAGCTCGACGAGTTCGTCGATCTCGGCGCCGTCCAGCTTGCCGGCACGGTTGATCAGATACTCCAGACGGAGCCACTCGGCGTTGTGCGCGGCAACGTAGGCGTCGACATCCACAGGCAGGAATCTACCTGTAGGAGAGGAGGGGCATACTGGGCCGCATGACGGTGCTTCCCGGAGAGCTGGTGACGGGCGAGGCGGTCGCGGTGGACATCCGGCCCGCCCGGCTGGCGAGCCGAGCCATCGCGTTCCTGCTCGACCTGGTGATCGCGATCTCGCTCGTGGCCACACTCGGCCAGCTCGTGCAGTTCGTCGTGCTCATCGCCGACGACGCGGTCGCCATCGGGCTGGGCATCGTGGTCCTCGTCGGCTCCGTCATCGGCTACCCCGCCACCATGGAGACCCTCACCCGCGGCAAGACGGTCGGCAAGATGGCGATGGGGCTGCGCACCGTCGCCGTCGACGGCGGCGTGATCCGCTTCCGCCAGGCGCTGATGCGCGCGCTGACGGGTTTCGTGGAGTTCTTCGTCTTCTCCGGTGCGCCCGCCCTCCTGTGCTCCCTGTTCGACCGGCAGGGCCGCCGCCTGGGCGACGTCTTCGCCGGCACGATGGTCATCCAGGACCGCCTCGCCGCCGAGGCGCTGCGCGCCCCCGTCGCCCAGATGCCGCCCGCCCTCGCCCCCTGGGCGGCGACCCTGGAGCTCTCCCAGCTCACCGACGACCAGGCCCTCATCGCCCGCCAGTACCTCCAGCGCTACTGGGAGCTCCTTCCCGACGTCCGCCGGCGCCTCGGCCACCAGCTGGCCGCCGAGTTCTCCGCCCTGCTGACCCCGCCCCCGCCCCCCGGCGTCCCCCCCGAAC
>JAFACJ010001198.1 GCA_023425615.1 Actinomycetes bacterium | reverse complement strand
ATGCCGGGCATCGTCCGGGCTACGCCGTCGTCACGCCTTTCCGAGGAACTGAAGCGCGTTCTTCGAGAGGAGCTTGTCGCGCTGGTCGTCGGTGAGGAAGCGGGATTCGCGGACGAGGCGGCCGACGGGACGCTCGCCCAGGGGGTAGGGGTAATCGCTGCCCAGCATGACCGAGTCCTCGCCGAGCACGTCGACCAGCAGCCGGAGTGCGGCGGGCTCGAAGACGACCGTGTCGACGAGGAAGCGGCCGACATAGTGGCTCGGTGGGTGTTCGGACCGGCCGCGGACCACGTCGCCGCGCCGGTGCCAGGCGTTGTCGGCGCGGCCGAGCCAGAACGGGAAGCTCCCTCCGCCATGGGCGAAGCAGAGGCGCAGGGTGTCCGGCACGCGGTCGAACACCCCGCCGAGGATCATCGCCAGGAGCGAGAGATGCGTCTCGGCGGGCATACCGGACAGCCAGCGTGCCATCCACCGGTCGATGCGGGGGCCGGTCGGCATGTCCCAGGGGTGGACGAAGACCGGAGCGCCGACGTCGGCGCAGTGCCGCAGGAAGGCGACGACGCCCTCGTCATCGAGGTCGCGGTCGCCGACGTGGTTGCCGATCTCCACTCCGGCGTGGCCCGCGGCCAGGCATCGGTCGAGCTCGGCGCAGGCGGCGTCCGGGTCCTGGAGCGGGACCTGGCAGAACGGGATCATCCGGTCCGGCTGGGCGGAGGTCATCTCCAGGGTCAGGTCGTTGAAGATCCGGGCCACCTTGACGGCCTGGGCCGCGGGGCGGTCGTAGGAGAAGAAGACCGGGGTGGGCGAGACGACCTGGATGTCCACGCCGTCGTCGGCCATGTCGGCGAGCCGCGTGGCGGGGTCCCAGCATTCGGCGCCGATCGGGCGGAACTCGGTCTCGCCAACCATGATCATGGCCTCGCGCTCGGAGTCGATCCGCAGCCAGGGCCAGCCCGCGCCGCCGCACGCGGCGGACAGCTCCGGCCAGCCCTTGGGCACGAGGTGAGTGTGGACGTCGACGACCTTCCCGCCCATCAGCCTCTGCCCGGGTGCGTCATGCCGCAGCCGGCGCAGGTCCGCGCGGCGGTGTCGTCGTAGAACGCCTGGAAGACGGGGGGAAGGTCGGCGACGATATCGCGTACCTGGAGTTCCACGTCGTGCAGTAGGGCACCGCAGCCGGGGCAGTACCACTGGAACCGCTCCAGGGTGCCTTCCTGGCGGACCCGCTCGATGACGATGCCGATCGAGTCGGGGTCGGGGCGCTGCGGGGAGTGCGGGAGGCCTCCCGGGAGCACCCACATCTGGCCCTCGCCGATGTGCACGGTCCGTGGTCCGTCGGGGGTCATGAGCTCGACGTGCATGTCGCCCTTGACCTGGTAGAAGAACTCCTCGTACGGGGCGACGTGGAAGTCGGTCCGCTGGTTGGGGCCGCCCACGACCTGGACGATGAAGTCCGACCCTGTGGGGAAGAGCTGCCGGTTGTTGACCGGCGGCTTGAGCAGGTGCCGGTGGCCGTCGAGCCAGCCGGGGAAGCTCACGGGTTCGGTGATCTCGTTCATCGTTCTCCTTCTTTCTCTCCAGGGGGCAGCACGGCGACGGCCTGGATCTCGATCAGCAGGTGGGGGTGGGGGAGCTGGTGGACCGCGACGGTGGTGCGGGTCGGCCCGGTCTCGTCGAAGTACTCGCCATAGACCTCGTTGTAGCCGCCGAAGTCGTTCATGTTGACGAGGTAGGCGGTGACCTGGACCAGGTCGGTGAGGGCGGCGCCTGCCTCGCGAAGCAGGTCGCGGATGTTCTCGATGACCGCGCGGGTCTGGGCTCGGATGTCCAGCGACGTGGTGCCCATCGCGTCCACCTGGGCGCCGACGATCGTGTTGTCCGGCAGGCGGCTGCTGGTCCCGGAGACGAAGACGAATCCGCCCGCCGTCTTCAGGTGCGGGAACCGGCCGCGCGGGGTCGCCTTGCCGGGCACCACCCGGGCCTCACTCATGATCGGGTCCGGAGGCGCGCAGCGACGCCGTGCCCAGCCCGTCGACGACGGCCCGGACGTGGGCCTCGCGCGGCAGGGGGGCGGCGGCGGTCGCCGCGCCCGCCAGCAGGATCCAGCCTTTGCGAAGCCGTACGCCCTGGCGGTCGGCGAGCCGCACGGCCTCGTCGAACGCGCGGCGCGGATCGCCGAGGATCGCGGCGGTCGAGCCGGTCTCGACCACCCGTCCGTCCACCTCCAGGCGGACGACGAGGTCGTCCAGGCCGGCGGGCACCGGCCGCCAGGGGCCGATCACGAATCCGGACGCCGAGGTGTTGTCGGCGATCACATCGGTCAGGGAGAAACGGAAGTCCGCGTACCGGGAGTCGATCAGCTCCACGGCAGGGGCCACCGCCTCGACGGCCTCGGCGAAGGTGTCGCCGGGGCCGGTGTCGCGGCCGATGAGGAAGGCCACCTCGGGCTCGACCCTCGGGTGGATGAGGCCGGAGACGTCGACGGTTCCGCCGTCCGCGATGCCCATCGCGTCGGTGACCCGGCCCCAGATCACCTCGTCCACGCCCATCTGGGCCATCTTCGCGGGGCTCGTCATGCCCATCTTCAGCCCGACCAGCCGCTCCCCGCGCGCCAGCCGCCGCTCCACCAGGGCGGCCTGGACGGCGTAGGCGTCGTCCACTCCAGCCCCGGCGGCGGACACGATCTGCGGGAT
>JAFACJ010001153.1 GCA_023425615.1 Actinomycetes bacterium | reverse complement strand
CCGGTCGCCGGGTTGATCACCTGCATCTACAGCCTCTCGAATCCCCGGAACAGCTCCCAGTCGGTGACGGCCCGCTCGTAGGCGGCCAGCTCCGACCGCGCGTAGTGGGCGTAGTGGGCGGCGACCTCGTCCCCGAACACCGCCGCGGGCAGAGGGCTCGCCTCCCAGTCGTCGAGCGCCTCGCGCAGTGTCCGGGCGACCACGGGGCCGCCGGACATGCCGTAGGCGTTGCCGTCGCAGGGGTCGCCCGGCTCCAGCCCGTTCTCGATGCCGTGCAGTCCCGCGGCGATCATCGCGGCGACCGCGA
The DNA here is from genome assembly GCA_023425615.1 of Actinomycetes bacterium. Classification (GTDB taxonomy): domain Bacteria; phylum Actinomycetota; class Actinomycetes; order Streptosporangiales; family Streptosporangiaceae; genus Actinocorallia. Next base: position 2,997 of record JAFACJ010001153.1, on the reverse strand, counting down.
GGTAGGGGTTCACGTCGCCGCCGGGCACCCGGTTCTCGATCCGCAGGGAGGAGTGTCGTCCGACCAGCCGCAGCGCGCATGTGCGGTTGTCCAGGCCCCAGCGGATCGCGGTCGGCGCGAACGAGCCCGGCTGGTAGCGCTTGTAGGAGTTGATGTTCGGCGCGTACAGCAGGGTCAGTTCGCGGAGGTGGGCGAGTTGTCCGGCGATGAAGGCGGCGCCGGTGGGTGACAGGCCGTGTGGTCCTTCTCCCGCCATGACGGGTGTGCCGTGGGCGTCGCGGAGTGACAGGTGGATGTGGCAGGAGTTGCCTTCGCGTTCGTCGGGTTTGGCCATGAAGGTGAGGGACATGCCCTCCTGGGCGGCGATCTCTTTGGCGCCGGTCTTGTAGATCGTGTGGTTGTCGCAGGTCTCCAGTGCCTCGGCGTACCGGAAGACGATCTCGTGCTGGCCCCTGTTGCATTCGCCTTTGGAGGATTCGACGTACATGCCGGCTCCGGCCATCTCGGTGCGGATGCGCCGTATCAGGGGTTCGACGCGGGCTCCGCCGAGCAGGGAGTAGTCGATGTTGTAGAGGCTGGCCGGGGTCAGGTCGCGGTAGCCGCGCCGCCATGCCTCTTCGTAGGTGTCGAGGTAGACGATGAATTCCAGTTCGGTGCCGACCTGGGCGGTCCAGCCGTGTTCGGCGAGCCGGGCGATCTGGTGCCGGAGGATCTGGCGGGGGGAGACCGCGACGTCGGTGCCGTCTTTGCGGCGCAGGTCGGCCAGGACCAGGGCGGTGCCCGGCTGCCAGGGCAGTGGCCGCAGGGTTGCCAGGTCGGGGCGCAGCACCAGGTCGCCGTAGCCGCGTTCCCAGGAGGAGGACGCGTAGCCGTCGACGGGGTTCATCTCGACGTCGACCGCCAGCAGGTAGTCGCAGCCTTCGGCGCCGTGTGCGGCGACCTCGTCCAGGAAGTGGCGGGCGGTCAGCCGTTTGCCCTGGAGGCGTCCTTGCATGTCGGTGCAGCCGAGTGCCACCGTGTCGATCCGGCCCGTCTCGACGGCGACGTCGAGTTCTTCGAGTGTCAAGTCGTCCCCCGACTTCCTCTTCCGCCTTTGGGGCGTCGGTCGGTAGGTACCCGGCGGGGGGCGCGTGTACCGGATCCGGGGTGATCCCGGTCACCGATATTCTGAGGACGAATGTCATCAGAAGTCTTGACGGGAGCGCGGCGCGGCGTTTGATTGGCGGCATGCCGATCCCACGTTCGATCCTCAGCAAGGCCGATCCGCAGGACCTGGATCTGACCGTCGTGGCGGGCAGCTGGCCCGACGATCTGTGCGGCCACTTCCTGGTGAGCACTTCCGACCAGCGCACCCGCCCCCTGCACGCCTTCTTCGGCGACGGCATCCTCGTCCGCCTCGATCTGCGCCCGGACGCCGCAGGCCGTTTCGCCTGGCGTCCCCGCGTCATCGACACCCCGTCGGTCCGGCTGCGCCGCAAGCGGCCCGACCTGTTCACCGCGGGCCCCGTCGGCACGAACTCCCCCTGGGGCGTGTCCAACGCCGCCAACACCGCGCCGCTGCCCTGGGGCGACCGCCTGTTCGCCACCTGGGACGCCGGCCGCCCCGTGGAGGTCGATCCGGTGACCCTCGCCTTCGTCGCCGAGGTCGGCCACCGCGACGACTGGAAGCCGGCGCTGGACCAGCCGGTCCTGCCGCTGGTCTCCACCACCGCCCATCCCGTGATCGACCCCGAGCGCGGCTGCCTGTGGACCGTCAGCCGCGACGTCATCACCGGCGCGGTCTCGGTGATCCGCTATGCCGGCGAGGGCAAGCACGTCCGGCGCTGGGAGGTGGAGGGCGCCGTCCTCCCCCAGGCCACCCACACCATCACCCAGACCCGCGACTGGCTCGTCCTCGCCGACACCGCCTACAAGATCGACACGGCGGAGGTCTTCGGCGGCGACCGCACCGTGGCCAACAATCCCGACGGGCCGGTCCTCCTGATCCGCAAGGACGCCCTGACGGACTCCGCGAGGAGCGTCGGCTGCACGAGGTTCCATCTGGCGCCCGAGGTCAACCACTTCTACGCCAAGTACGACGACTCCCAGGGCGTGGAGATCATCATGGAGCACTCCGAGGGCGTCGACATCGGCATGTACCTGCGCGAGGACGACCTCGACCTCCACGGCGACCCCGTGGATCCCGCCCTACGCGGCATGTACTGCCACGGCATGTCCCCCGCCTTGACCACCCTGCTGCGCTTCGACCCGAACACCGGCAGGATCACCGAGCGTTCCCGCTCCTATGACCCCGCCCGCTACTGGCAGGCCGAGCTCTCCGCCATCGACTGGTCACTGGAGGGCCAGCTGGCCCCCACCCGCCACCACTTGATCAATCTGGGCTTCCACCCCGAGGCGATCAACCAGAGGGCTCTTCGCAACTACGGCCCGAGAATCCACCCGGCCCTCTTCCCCGAGGAGGAGACCCCGGCGATCCTGGCGACCTTGGACCACGAGTCCCTGAAGACCCTAAGCGAGTGGACTTTCGCCCTCGACGACTACCCCACCTCCCCCAGCTTCATCCCCAGGGGCCCCTTGGGCGCCGATGGCCGCTCCCGCTACGCGGGCGACTCCCCAGGCGGCCACCACGGCTATCTCCTGGTCCTGGTCCACAACGACACCCGCTTCCGCCTAGAGCTCTTCGACGCCTCCAACGTCTCCCAGGGCCCCTTGGCGACCCTGGCCCCACCCCACGGCCACACCCTCCCCTTCATGATCCACTCCGCCTGGATGCCCACCGCCACCCCCGCCCCCACCGACCTGGAACGCCTCCACTTCCGCGACGACCTGGACTCCCGCCTGGACCACCTCCCCCCACCCCTGAAAACCCTCCCCCACGAGGTAGCAGCCGAACTCCCCTAGAGAAAAAGGAAGAGGAGCGAGAAGAGGAGAGGAGAAAAAAGAGGAGGAGGAAGGGGAGAGAGAAAGCACACACTTTCCACCCCAGCCAGAGCCCAA
>JAFACJ010001101.1 GCA_023425615.1 Actinomycetes bacterium | reverse complement strand
CCCCTACCGGGTGGACCTGGCCTCCACCTGGCGTCCGCGTCCGCCGCGCAGCAGGCTGCGCGTGCCCGTCGGCGTCGACACCTCGGGCCGGCCCGTCGAACTCGACATCAAGGAGGCGGCGCAGGGCGGTTTCGGCCCCCACGGCCTGTGCATCGGCGCCACCGGCGCGGGCAAGTCGGAGTTCCTGCGCACCCTGGTGCTGGGGCTGGCGATGACGCACTCCTCGGAAGTCCTGAACTTCGTGCTCGTGGACTTCAAGGGCGGTGCGACGTTCCTGGGCATGGACGGCCTCCACCACGTGTCGGCCGTCATCACCAACCTCGAAGACGAACTGCCCCTCGTCGACCGCATGTACGACGCCCTGCACGGCGAGATGGTCCGGCGTCAGGAACTGCTGCGCTCGGCGGGCAACTACGCCTCGCTGCGCGACTACGAGAAGGCGCGGGAACAGGGCGCGAACCTCAAGCCGATGCCGACGCTCTTCCTCGTCCTGGACGAGTTCAGCGAGTTGCTGTCGGCCAAACCGGAGTTCGCCGAGCTGTTCGTGATGATCGGACGGCTCGGCCGCTCGCTGGGCGTCCACCTCCTGCTGGCGTCACAGCGGCTGGAGGAAGGCAAACTGCGCGGCCTCGACACGCATCTGTCCTACCGGATCGGCCTTCGGACGTTCTCGGCGATGGAATCACGGGTCGTGCTGGGTGTCCCCGACGCCTACGAACTCCCGCAGGCTCCCGGCCACGGCTACCTGAAAGTCGGCACCGAGCAGATGACGCGGTTCCGCGCCGCCTACGTCTCAGGGCCCGTCTCCGAGGAGATCTCGGCCTCCTCCAGCCTGTCCGGACCGTCCGGCAAGACGCGCAGGATCGTCCCCTACACCGCCACCTATGTGCCCCTCGTGGAAGAAGAGCGCCAGGAGAGGCCGCAGGCGGAGGAGCCCAAGGACTCACAGGAAAGCCTGTTCGACGTCATCGTCAAGCAGATGAACGGGCTCGGGCCCACCGCCCACCAGATCTGGCTGCCGCCCCTGGCCGAACCGCCCACCCTCGACGGCCTCGTCCCGCCCGAGAACAGGCACCCCCTGCACGCCGTCGTCGGTGTCATCGACCGTCCCTTCGACCAGCGCCGCGACCCGTTCTGGCTGGACCTGTCCGGCGCCGCGGGGCACGTCGGCGTCACCGGCGCCCCGCGCAGCGGCAAATCCACCGCGCTGCGCACGCTCATCTGCTCGCTGGCGCTCCAGCACACACCGCGCGAAGTGCAGTTCTACTGCCTGGACTTCGGCGGCGGCTCCCTCTCGCAACTGGCGGGGCTGCCGCACGTCGGCGGTGTCGCCTCCCGTCTGGACGCCGACAGGGTCCGCCGCACCGTCGCCGAGGTGACGACCCTCCTGGAGCAGCGCGAGCGGCGTTTCGCCGAACTCGGCGTCGATTCCATGGACTCCTACCGCCGCAGAAGGGCCGCCGGGGAGTTCGCCGACGACCCTTACGGCGACGTCTTCCTCGTCGTGGACGGCTGGCTCACCCTCCGCCAGGACTACGAGGCGCTGGAAGAGAGCATCACCGAACTGGCCTCACGCGGGCTCGGCTACGGCATCCACATCGTCGCCGCCACGCACAAGTGGTCGGAGTTCCGGATGTCGATCCGCGACCTCCTCAGCACCCGTATGGAACTGCGCCTCGGTGACCCGTACGAGTCCGAAGTCGACCGCAAACTCGCCGCGAACGTCCCCGAGAACGCGCCGGGACGCGGCCTGACCCGCGACGGGCTGCACTTCCTGACCGCGCTCCCCCGCCTGGACGGCGTACGAACCGCCGACGACCTCTCCGACGGCGTCGCCGGCCTCGTCGAACACGTCGCGGCCTCCTGGAAGGGCGTGTCCGCGCCGAAGGTACGGCTGCTGCCCGCGCTGCTGTCGGTCGAGGAGCTGCCGAAGGACACCGGCCCTGCGATCCCCATCGGGATCGACGAGGACTCCCTGTCCCCCGTCCTGCTCGACTTCGCGGCCGACCCCCACTTCCTGGTCTTCGGCGACACCGAATGCGGCAAGTCCAACCTGCTGCGCCTCATCGTGGAGGGCCTGACCAGCCGTTTCACACCCCAGCAGGCGAGGCTGATCTTCCTCGACTACCGGCGCTCGCTGCTGGAGGAGGCGGCGAGCGAGCACCAGATCGGCTACGCCGCCTCCTCGACCGCCGCCGAACCGCTGCTCAAGGGCATCCACGGCGCGCTCATCAAACGGCTGCCGCCGCCCGACCTGACCCCCGCCCAGCTCAAGGAGCGCTCCTGGTGGTCGGGCTCGGACCTGTTCGTGGTCGTCGACGACTACGAACTGGTCGCCACCTCCAGCAACCCGCTCACCCCGATCGTGGAGCTGATCCCGCAGGCCCGCGACATCGGCCTGCACCTCATCGTCGCCCGCTCCGGCGGCGGCGCGGGCCGCGCCATGTACGACCCGGTGGTGCAGCGGATCCGCGAGATGAGCTCCCCCGGCCTGATCATGTCGGGGAGCAGGGACGAAGGCGCGCTGCTGGGCAACATCCGCGCCGAGGCGCTGCCGCCCGGCCGCGGCCGCCTGGTGGACCGGCGTGCCGGCGTCCGCCTCGTCCAGACCGCCTACCGGGGCGGCTGACCCCCGGCCGCCCAGCGGCGCCGACGGC
>JAFACJ010001069.1 GCA_023425615.1 Actinomycetes bacterium | reverse complement strand
CGCGGGCTCACCGCCGAGCAGGTCGTCGGCATCTCGCTGGGCCGCTCCGCCGAGATGGTGATCGGCCTGCTCGGTGTGCTCCAGGCGGGGTGCGCGTTCGTGCCGCTCGACCCGCAGTGGCCCGCCGCGCGCCGGGCCGTCGTCATCGACGACGCACGGGTCGTGCTCCAGCTCAACGGCTCCGGCGAGCACGACGCGGGGGAACCGGAGGCCGTGGCCGTCGACCTCGACGACTGGCGGTTCGCCGCCTACCCCGCCGAGGAGACCGACCTGGTCATCCCCGGGCCCGCGCTGGCGTACGTGATCTTCACCTCCGGTTCGACCGGGCGGCCCAAGGGCGCGATGATCCGGCACGAGGCGATCAGCGAGCGCCTGCTGTGGCAGGTCCAGGAGATCCTGGGCTTCGGCCACGACGACGCGTCGCTGTTCAAGGCGCCGCTGTCGTTCGACATCTCCATCAACGAGATCTTCCTGCCGCTGGTGTGCGGCGGCAGGCTGGTGGTCCTGCGGCCCGGCGGCGAACGCGATCCGCTGTACCTGCTGAGCGTGATCGCCGAGCAGCGCGTCACTTTCGCGTACCTGGTGTCGTCCATGCTGGACGTGCTGCTGGAGATCGCCGGCGACTCCGGGAAGCTGGACAGCCTGCGGCATGTGTGGTGCGGCGGCGAGGTGCTCACCCCCGAGCTGTACGAGCGGTTCCGCACCCTGCTCGACATCCCCATGTACCACGGCTACGGCCCGGCCGAGACGACGATCGGCGTCTCGCACGTCATCTACCGGGGCGCGGCGGAACGCCTGTCGACGTCGATCGGCAAGGCCAACCCCAACACCCAGCTGTACGTGCTGGACGACGAACTGCGCCCGGTCCCCGTCGGCGTCGGCGGCGAACTGTACGTGGGCGGGTTCCTCCTGGGCCGCGGGTACGTCAACGCGCCGGGCCTGACGGCGTCGCGCTTCGTGGCCAATCCCTTCGCCGGTGACGGATCACGGCTGTACCGGACGGGAGACCTCGCGCGGTTCGCACCGGACGGGTCGCTGGACTTCCTCGGACGTGCCGACAACCAGATCAAGATCCGCGGCATGCGGCTGGAGATCGAGGACGTCGAGGCCGGCCTCGCCGAGCACCCCCGGGTACGGCACACCTGCGTCGTGGCGAAGAAGAACGCGGCGGGCGGCACCTACCTGGTGGGGTACGTGATCCCCGCGGGCGGCGCCGATCTGCGGGCCGAGGAGGTCAAGGCGTGGGCCGCCGAGCACCTGGTCGAGTACATGGTGCCCGCCCACATCGTCGTGATGGAGGAGTTCCCGCTCACCGCGAACGGCAAGCTGGACCGGCGCGCGCTGCCCGAGCCGGTGATCGCCGCCGGCTCGTTCCCGCCGCCCGCCACCGAGGACGAGCGCGCGGTGTGCGCCGCCGTCGCCTCGGTGCTGCGGCTGGAGGAGGTCGGCGTCGACCAGAACTTCTTCACCCTCGGCGGTGACAGCATCCTGGCGATCTCGCTGCTGAGCGCGCTGCGCGACGCGGGCCTCCATGTCACGGCGACGCAGATCTTCATGAGCGAGACCGTGGGGGCGCTGGCGGCGGTGGCGAGCCGTGACGGGGTCTTCGCCGTGGACCACGGCGATGTCGCGACCGGTCACGTCGCGGGGTCGCCCATCGTGCGGTGGCTGGGCGAGACCACGGACGCGATCGACGGCTTCGTGCAGTCGGTCGTCCTGAACACCCCGCAGGACCTGACCGCCGACGCCCTCGACGCGATGCTCGCCGCCCTCGTCGCACGGCACGACATGCTGCGCGCCAGGCTGGTGCGCGGCGAACGCTGGAGCTTCGACATCCCGGAGCCGGACGGGACGGCGGCGGGCTGGCAGGAGAGCGACCTGCCGCTCGACGAGTGCGTCGCGCTGGCCACCGGAGGGCTCGACCCCGACGGCGGGGTGATGCTGCGGGCCGTCTGGCGGCGCGAGGCGCGCCAGCTCGTCGTGGTCGTCCACCACGTGGTGATCGACGGCGTGTCCTGGCGGGTCCTGATGGAGGACCTGGCCACGGCGTGGCGGCAGCTCACCGAGGGCGCGCCGATCGAGCTGCCCCCGGTGGGCACGTCGTTCCGGCGCTGGACGCAGTTGCTGGAGCGCACGGCTTTCGACGCCGACCGCGAGTACTTCGCCCGCCCCCTGCCGGGAGCCGACGAGCCGGTGGGCAGGCGCCCGCTGACGGAGGCCGACACCGTCGCACGGGAGAAGACGCGGACCGTCTCGGTCGGCCCCGAGGCCACCGCCGCGCTGCTGGGGGAGATCCCCGCGAAGTTCCACGCGGGCGTCAACGACGTGCTGGTGACCGCGCTGGCCGTCGCCCTCGCCCGGTGGCGCGGGCACCTCGGGCAGGACCAGACGTTCGCCCACCTCGAACTCGAAGGGCACGGCCGCGAAGGACGGTTCGTTGCCGACGCCGTCGGCTTCGAGCCGGAGCTGTCGCGGACCGTGGGCTGGTTCACGACCCTGTTCCCGGCGACAGTGGACCCCGGCGCGGCAGCCGACCCCACCGACCCCGCGTACCTGTCCGCCGCGCTCAAGGCGGTCAAGGAGGACCTCGCCCGGGTCCCGAGCAACGGCGTGTCCTACGGCGCACTGCGGTACCTGG
>JAFACJ010000932.1 GCA_023425615.1 Actinomycetes bacterium | reverse complement strand
CGGCCCGATCCGCGGCACCCGCATCTACCTCCTCGACGGCGCGCTGCGGCCCGTACCCGACGGGGTGCCGGGCGAGATGTACCTGGCCGGGGCGGGTCTCGCCCGCGGCTACCTGAACCGGCCCGGCATGACCGCCGAACGGTTCGTGGCCTGCCCGTTCGAGCCGGGCGAGCGCATGTACCGGACAGGCGACCTGGCCAGCAGGCGGCCGGACGGGGTCCTCGACTACATCGGGCGTGCCGACGCGCAGGTGAAGGTCCGCGGCTTCCGCATCGAACTCGGTGAGATCGAGGCGGTCCTGGTACGGCACCCGGGGATCGCCCGCGCCGTCGCCACCGTCCGCGAGGACGACGGCGTCAAGCGGATCGTCGCGTACTTCATCGCGCGGCACGACGAGCGGGGACTGCCCGCGGACGCCCCGGACACCGGCGGGCTGCGCCGTCACGCCGCCGCCGAACTGCCCGACTACATGGTCCCCGCGGCGTTCGTCGAGGTGGAATCGTTCCCGCGCGCCCCGGGCGGCAAGCTCGACCTGAAGGCGCTGCCCGCGCCGGAGTTCACCCTCGCGGACGGCCGCGCGCCGCGCACCCCGCACGAGGAGATCCTCGCCGGGATCTACGCCGAGCTGCTGGGCCTGCCCGAGGTGGGCGCGGAGGACGACTTCTTCGCGCTCGGAGGCGACTCGCTGGTCGGCACCCGGCTCGTGGCGCGGGCGCGTGCGGCGCTGGGCGTCGAACTGACCGTGCGCGAGCTGTTCGAGAACCCGACCGTCTCCGGCCTGGCGGCCCTCACCACCCGCAGAAGCGGCAGCGCACGCCCCCGGCTGGTCCGGCGCGAGCACCCCGAGCTGTCGCCCGTCTCCTACGCGCAGCGGAGGCTGTGGTTCCTCGACCGCCTGGAGGGGCCCTCCGCGACCTACAACATGCCCATCCCGCTACGGTTGAGCGGCCCGGTGGACGTCGCGGCGATGGAAGACGCACTGCGGGCTGTCGTGGCACGCCATGAGGCCCTGCGGACGGTATTCGTCCAGGTGGACGAAGAGCCGTGTCAGCGGGTGCTCAGCGTCGAAGCCGCGCTCACGGGAATCGGCCCCGTCACGGACGTCGCGGAGGCGGATCTCGTCTCGGTGCTCACCGAGGAGGCGTCACGGGGTTTCGCCCTCGCCCGTGAACTGCCCATCCGGGCACGCCTCTACCGGATCTCCCCCCAAGAGCACGTGCTGCTGCTGGTGCTCCACCACATCACCGCCGACGGCTGGTCGATGGCGCCGCTCGCCCGGGACGTCATCACCGCCTACACGGGCTCCCCCCTGGCGCCGCTTCCCATCCAGTACCGCGACTACGCGGTGTGGCAGCGGGAGGTCTTCGGCTCCGAGGACGATCCGGAAAGCCTCATCTCTCAGCAGATCTCCTTCTGGAAGGAGACGCTCTCGGGACTGCCCGAGCAGCTCCCGCTCCCCCTGGACCACGAACGGCCTTCCGCCGCCTCCTACCAGGGGCGCACTCTCGTCTTCACACTCGACGCGCACCTGCACGAGAACCTGCGGCGACTGGCCCGCATATCGCAGTCGAGCCTGTTCATGGTGTTGCAGGCCGCGCTCGCGACACTGCTGACCCGACTCGGAGCAGGCCACGACATCCCCCTCGGTTCACCCGTGGCCGGGCGTACCGACGATGCGTTGGACGACATGGTGGGGGTCTTCGTCAACACCCTCGTACTGCGTACCGACACGTCCGGTGACCCGTCCTTCCAGGAGCTGCTGGCCCGCGTACGCGACCCCGACCTCGCCGCCTACGCCCACCAGGACCTGCCGTTCGAACGGCTCGTGGAGCTGCTCAACCCGGCGCGCTCGCTGTCCCGGCACCCCCTGTTCCAGGTGATGCTCACCCTTCAGAACAACCCTCCGGCGCACGTGGACCTCGCCGGCCTCACCGTCGGGGTGCAGGACATCGACCCGGGAGTCGCCAAGTTCGACCTGGAGTTCCAGTTCGAGCCCTCCGAGACCGGTGAGCTCATCGGAAGGCTCGACTACGCGACGGACCTGTTCACCGACACCACCGCCCGGCGGCTGGCCCACTGGCTGCAAATGACGCTGGAGACGGTGAGCGCCGACCCCGACGTCCACGTCGAATCCATCGTCCTGCCCGGTGCGGCCGAGGCCCGCGACGCGGTGCGGCGTCGCGTCGCGGAGACCAGCGACCCCAGGCTCGTCGCCTACGTCGTGCCCGCCCCCGGAGCCGTCATCGACCCGGCCGAACTGCTGGAGTTCCTCCGCGAGCAGCTCCCCGAATCGATGATCCCCGCCGTGCTGACGGTGCTCGACGCCATGCCGTTGACCCCCAACGGCAAGGTCGATGTCGAGAGCCTGCCGAAACCCGACCCGTCCGCCCTCGCCACGGCCGTCTACCGCGCGCCGCGTACGGAACGGGAACGGATCCTCGCCGAGATCTTCGCCGAACTGCTCGGGGTGGACAGGGTCGGCCTCGACGACGACTTCTTCACACTCGGCGGCAACTCCCTGATGGCGATGCGCGTCACCGCCAAGGCCCGTAGAGCACTCGCCGTGGAGCTTCCCGTACGTGCCCTGTTCGAGACGCCCACCGTCGCGGGCCTCAGCAAGCTGCTGGACGACACCGTCTCCGTGCGGCCCGCCCTGCTGCCGGCGGAGCGCCCCGCGCAGATCCCGCTGTCGTACGCGCAGCAAAGGCTGTGGTTCATCGGCAAGTTCGAGGGGCCGTCAGCGACCTACACCATGCCGTTGGCGCTGCGCCTGACCGGGCCGGTCGATCGAGACGCGTTCCAGCGAGCCCTCACAGACGTCGTCGCGCGGCATGAGT
>JAFACJ010000922.1 GCA_023425615.1 Actinomycetes bacterium | reverse complement strand
GGCGGGCTGCGGGGGGGGGGGGGCGGGGGGGGGGGCGCGCGCCCCCGACGAGCTCCGCGCGCTCAACCCGGGACTGGTCTACGCCCGGATGACCGGCTGGGGCCAGCACGGTCCCTGGGCCGACCGTGCGGGGCATGACATCAACTACATCGGGCTCACCGGCGCGCTCCACGCCATCGGGGACGACCGGCCGTCACCACCGCTCAACCTCGTCGGTGACTTCGGCGGCGGGTCCGCCTACCTGGTCCTCGGTGTGGTGTCCGCGCTGGTACGACGCGGCGGCACCGGGGAGGGCTGCGAGATCGACGCGGCGATCGTCGACGGGACCAGCAGCCTGATGCAGTTGATCTGGTCGCTCCGGGCCGACGGCCGCTGGCAGGACCGGCGCGCCGCGAACCTGCTCGACGGAGGCACGCCGTTCTACCGGACCTACCGCTGCGCCGACGGCGGCTGGATGGCGGTCGGAGCCCTTGAACCCGCCTTCTACCGGGCCATGCTGGAGGGCCTCGGGCTGACCGGCCCGGACGTCCCCGATCGCGCCGACCCGGCCCAGTGGCCGGCGCTGGAGGCGCTCCTAGCGAGCACCTTCGCGAGCCGTCCGCGCCACCACTGGGAATCGGTGTTCGAAGGAACCGACGCCTGCGTCACACCGGTCCTGACGATGGCCGAGGCGTCGACCCACCCCCACATGGCCGCGCGTTCGGTGCTCCGGGACACCCCCGACGGCGTCCTGGCGGCGGCCGCCCCGCGCGAGGCCGGCGCTGAGGCGTCCTACCTGGCAGCCTCGACCCGCCTCTCGGCCGACGAAGCCCTGCGCCGCTGGTGCGAACCCACCCGACCCGCCGCACCACGGGACCCCCGCTCTCCAGGGAGCTGATGCCCGATGAAGTTCGAGACCGGTGACCGTGCGGCCGGTCGCGAGCAGCCCGGCGTCACGGGTGGGACCGGTCAGGCCGGACCCACCCGTGACGAAGACCTGCAAGGAAGGCCCCGAGAGAGCGAGCGGCGCGGCGTGGCGGCCAAGCGGTGATCGGGAGTGTTGAGTTAAAGGTGGGACAGGGTCTTGTTGCTGTTCAGTGACGTGGTCGGGTGAGGCGGCCGTCGAAGGCGAGGTCGAAGGCGCCCAGGGCGGCTTTCCACCGTTTGGTCCAGCGGGCCTGGCCGGTGCCGGTGGGGTCGAGGCTCATGACGGCGAGGTAGACGCACTTCAGGGCGGCTTGCTCGTTGGGGAAGTGGCCGCGGGCGCGGACGGCGCGGCGGATGCGGGCGTTCACGCTCTCGATGGCGTTCGTCGTGCAGATGATCTTCCGGATCTCGACGTCGAACTCCAGGAACGGGACGAAGGGGGCGCGGGCGCAGCCCTGGTCGGGCGATGTGATGTGTTGACGTAATGATTGTGTCATCGCATCATTGCTTCATATTGTTCCCTACTCCGGCGCTGGATCCTGAGGATCAGAGCGTCCTCGAAGAGATCGAGCAGATGCGCCATGCGCTGCGCTACCAGGTGCGTGTGCCCGCGAAGTGGATGGATGGCCTGCGGAAGTTCCTTACGGCGGACGCGGTCGCGGCCTCCAACTCGATCGAGGGTTTCCGCGTGTCCACTGTGGACGTCGCGGACCTGATGGAGGGTGAGCGGGATGTCGAGGTGTCGGAGGAGGATCGTGAGGAGACGCTGGCGTACCAGCGGATGATGACCTACATCCAGTCCCTCCACGACGTGCAGGACTTCTCCTACAGCAAGGGGTTGCTGAACGGGCTCCACTGGATGCTCCAAGGGCATCGTCACACCGCGAGAAAGCCGGCGGGCCAATGGCGCAGAGGTCCCGCCTATGTCACGGACGCGCGTGACCCGAGCATCGCCGCCTACACGGCCCCGGACGAGTCCGAGGTTCCCGCCCTGATGGCGGAGTTCGTCGACTGGCTGAACACCGATGACGGGGCGCATCCGCTGGTGCGCGCCGCGATGGCCCATCTGCATCTGGTGTCGATCCACCCGTGGAGTGATGGGAACGGGCGGATGTCCCGCTCCCTGCAGACCTTGATGATCGCGCGGGAGGGCGTCCTGGCTCCGGAGTTCTCCTCGATCGAGGCGTGGCTGGGCCGTCCGGGCAACACCTGGGAGTACTACCGGGAGCTCGGTGCCCGCGGTGCGGTCTACCTCCCCGACCAGGATGTCCACGGCTGGGTCCGCTTCAACCTGACCGCCTACCACCAGCAGGCCCAGACCGTGCGTGCCCGCATCGACCGATCCGGCAAGGTCTGGACGCTCCTGTCCGGCTTCGTGGAAGGCACGTCGTTCGACGAGCGCGTCATCTCGGCACTGCACGAGGTGGCGATGAGCGGTCGGGTGCGGCGTCTGCGTTATGAGCATGCCGAGGCCCTGACCACCCAGCAGGCCCAGCGCGACCTGCGCGACCTCGTTGCGGCGGGAGTCCTCGAGTCGGTGGGCCGCACCAGGGCCCGCTACTACACGGCGGGCGAGCGTTTTCCCCAGGCCGCGCTGGAGACGGCCCGCACCCCGATCACGCTGGCCTCGCCCTATCGGCCATGACGGATCTTTTCCCGTGGACCGATGCCGGCCTGCTCGATCTGGCGGGCCTGGATGAACGGCGCCGACAACGAGGACAGGACCTCGCGCCCGGTCCGACCTTGGTGAACACCGCGTCGTCGGGGTTGTAGGCGGCTTCCAGAGTGGTCCCCTCCGGCATGAACGCCTCACGCGGAACGCACCGGAACGCGGCCTCGACCCTGCTGTCGGTGATCTTTCCAGCAGCCACGAGCCCATCGGTCATCTCGTGACGGGCTCGCGTCGCCTCATCGGTATCGACGACCATGTACGGATCCCCCTCGATCTCTCCTATGGGCCATGTCCGGCGCGGTTCGCGGACCGGTGAAGGCGTCACCAGATACCTTGCGGGTGTCCTTCAGCCCAAGGCCAGGAGTTTTCAAGAGTCTTATGAAGGCAGCTTCGACCTGGCCGTCTCGATCAAGGCACGCGCCGCACGCCCCGGTGTTCGCCACTCCCGCGCGATTCCCCAAGTTCGATGTTCCGCTGCTGGAGGTCACGCTGAGACTGCCGATGGGCTATGTCGGAGCGATGGGCTCGCGCCGAGCGCCCGCGACGGCTAAAGCACCTGGACAGCCCCTGAGGGGTGCAGTACGTTGCGTCGCATGCGCGAAGCGATCAGCACTTCGGAGGCTCCGGCATCGCCGCTCTTCAGCCAGGCGATCAAGGCGGGTCAGCACATCTACGTTTCGGGTTTGGTAGGCGTCGATGTAACCACTGGAAAGCCCGCCGGTCCGACGATTCAGGAACAGACACGACAGGCGATCGCCAACTGCGAGGCCGTGCTTCGTGCAGCGGGCGCCACCCTTGACGACGTCGTAGAGGTCGGCATTCTGCTGAGCGATCCGGCGGACTTCCCGGGAATGAACGAGGAGTACGCCAAATGCTTCTCGGACCCGCCCCCGGCGCGCTACGCCGCGAAGCTCGGGGCCGAGATTCCCGGGATCCTCGTCTCGATCCGTATGACGGCGGTCACCGGTTAGAGAGACTCAGAGGTCCTCGCAAAAGGATGCAGGGCCGTGTCCAGAGGTCCATCTGGTCATTGGTCTCGGTACGAAGAAGGGTGAGTAGCTGCCCTGGGTCGTGCCGGACAGTTTGTGGGAGCGCATCGAGCCGCTGGCGGCGGCTGCGGGAATGGCACCGGGCCGGGGCATGCTTCCGCCCCGAATGCCTGTCCCTCCTCCCGGCAGCCGCAGCCGAATTCCAGAGCCGCCACGTCGCCGGGTCATCCTGAGGCGGGAGTCGCTGCGTTGCAGGATCTCAGGGCGGCCTCGACGATGCGGAGCGCTTCGTTGTTGTCGATGCCGACGCTGGTCACGATGGCGGCGTAGTCGGCGGCTGCTTGGAGGGCTCGTTCGCGGGCCTGCTCTCCGGCCGCTGACACGAAGGAGCCCGCTCGCCCCCGGGTCTCGATCAGTCCGGCTTCCTCGAGTTCCCGGTAGGCCCGGCCGACCGTGTTGGCGGCCAGGCCGAGGTCGGCCGCGAGCCGGCGGATGGTCGGCAGCCGGGAGCCGACGGCCAGCGTGCGGTCCTGGATCTGCCGGGCCAGTTGGGCCCGTAGCTGCTCGAACGGCGGTACCGGTGAGTCCGCGTCGATGACGATCACCGGGCGCCCACCACCTCTCGTGCCACGGCCGCGGGACCCGGCGTCTTGAACCGGACGGTGAGGTAGGCGGCCATGCCCAGCACCACGAAGCCGAGGGAGGCGGCGTTCCACCAGCCGGGCGGGGACCCGAACAGCAACGTCATCGGCAGCGACCACAGCACGGTGGGCATGGTGCTCTCGCGTGCGTCCTCGATGCGCATGATGACGTCGGCCATCAGCGAGACTTCGTCCTCGGCCACGACCGGCCGGGCCAGCAACTCGCGTAGTTGCAGGGTCTCGCCGAGGCCGACCCCGACCACGGCGATCAGTACCACGACGGCCGCGTAC
>JAFACJ010000883.1 GCA_023425615.1 Actinomycetes bacterium | reverse complement strand
GGCGGGCTGGAGCAGGTCGTCCTCCAGATCGATGACCTTGTGGCCGCGGGAGTGCAGGACCCGGCGGCGGACGACGTCGCGCGGGTCCTCGGGCGTGGCGCGGTAGAACGCCTCGGCGGCGGGGGCGCGCCAGTCGACGACGAGGGAGTCGTGGTCGCGGGTGCGCACCCCGATCCTGCCGATGTACAGGGGCCCGTGCTGCCCGGGGGCCAGGTCGAGGCGGCCGAAGACCAGGCCGTCGTCGGCGACGTTGAGGGCCTGGGCGCGCAGGGCGGCCTGGTAGACCATGGCGTCTCGGTCGACCAGCGAGCTCTTGGTGCCGGTCTGCGACTGGCGGAAGCCCTCCTGGAGCATCCGCTGGGCCTCGTCCCGCATCTCTTCGAGCCGGGCGTGTGCGGTGTCCACCAGGCTCTGCTCGGCCGCGATCTCGGCCTCTTTCACCTGAAGGGCCTGTGCGGCCTGTCCGGTCTTGGCGGTGGGCGACGGCATGGGTTCTCCTTCTCGCAAGAGAAGAAGCTTATGCGGTCGCGACCTCGCGGGCGTCGCCGAAGGTCATGCTCAGCCGGGCGACGGTGGTGCTGGACAGGGCGGGGACGCGGTGCAGGCCGAGCCGGCGCAGCTCCTCGGCGGCGGGGTGGTCGCCGAGGGAGACCACGGCCCCGCCGGGGCGCATGCGGACGGAGGACGGGCGCATCGTCCAGGGGGTGCGGCGGGTGACGCCGTCGTAGCAGGAGTAGGCGTCGATCTCGGGGGCCGCGCCGCCGCCGGGCACCGGCAGGCCGGGTTTGACGGACAGGGCGACGACGAGCCGCCCGTCCTGGAAGACGGCGCAGCGCTGGGGCGATCCCCAGGAGATCGGCAGCCGGGTGATGACCTTGGGGAAGCCCCAGATCTGGCGGCCGGCCTGGAGGGTGAACTCGCCGTCGACGGGGAGCCAGTGGATGAAGGCGCCGATCTTGGCGGAGTCGCCGGGTTCGGGGTCGCGGACCAGGAAGGCGACGGCGAACTCGTGGTAGGGGCCGAGATCGCCGTCCAGGTACTCGATGAAGGCCAGGGAGCAGAGGGCGCTCGCGGGCAGCGGCCGCGCCACCTCCAGGCCGGAGTACCCGATGAGCGTCTGCGCGGTGCGGGCGGGGACGGCGAACATCGCCGAGGCGACCCGCGCGCGGCGGATCTCCACGGGCATCGTGATGGTCCGGTCGAGTACCTGGTGCATGGCCTGCTCCTCTTTCCTGGGGTATGCCCGAAGAAATTAGAACAGGTTCTAGACTGGCGTCTCAAGGGCGGCCTTGACACGGGCGAGGGTCGCGCGCATGCCCGCCCGGTTCAGCGCGGCCCGCCGCTCGGCCCGCACGCCGGTGAAGACCCGGCCCAGCAGCGACACCAGCCAGGCGGTGCGGGAGTCGCGGCGCAGGTCGTGCCAGTACTCGGTGAGCCGGGTGGAGCCGTCCAGGGGCTCCAGCCGGTAGCCCCACACCGCCACGTCCATGCCGAAGCTGGAGACCCGGAAGGCGTGCGCCAGCCCCGGCACGTGGGCGGTGACCTCGCAGGTGGTGAACCAGACGAACGGGCCGCGCCGGTTGAAGCCCACGAACCGCGAGCCCTCCTCGACCGGCGCGTCGCGCAGCCAGACCTTGAAGACCTCGGGCGACCACTGGGTGGCGCGACGGGGGTCGGCGACCGCGGCGAAGACACGTTCGGCGGGCGCGGCGATGAGGACGCTCTCCTCGGCGACCCATTCTCTCTCCATGCCGTGATCTTCCCGCATTACCGTGGGGTCATGGACTATCTGAGCTGGCGAACCTGGGACGAGGCAGAACCGGAACTGCGGCGGGTGCTGCCGGGGCCGGCGCTGGAGGCGGTCGGGCGAGCGGCTCGGGCCGCGGAGCGCTGGCACGGGGCGCAGGCCAGGCCGACGGGGACGCCCTACACCGAGCACCTGCTGGAGGCCCTCGAGGTGCTGGTCAGAGGGGTGGGGGAACGCGACCCCGACGTCCTGTCCGCGGCGCTGCTGCACGACGTGGTGGAGGACACACCCGCCACGCTCACCGAGGTCGAGGCGGAGTTCGGGCCGGTCGTCGCGGAGTACGTCGACTGGCTGACCAAGCCGCCCGTCCAGGCGAAGAAGGAGAAGCGCGCCGCCAAGGTGGGGTATCTGCGGAGATTGCGTGACGCGCCGCCGCCGGTGATCTCGATCAAGCTCGCGGACCGGGTGAGCAATGTGCAGACCCTCGATCGGATGCCGCCCGACTTCCAGCGCCGCTACTACACCGAGACGGTCGTCTACCTCCTGCCGCTGGCGCAGGGGCATCCGTTCTTCGCGCCCTGGTTCGCCGACTGGGCGCAGCGGTTCTCCCATCTGCGCTGAGCTCAGGCCGCCGCCAGGGCCTCCAGCCGGGCGAGGAAGGCGGGGACGTGGTCGGCCCAGTCGAAGCGGGCACGTGCCGCCTCATGGCCCCGCTTGGCCAGGTCCGCGCGCTCCCCGGGCGAGTCGCGCAGGCGCAGGATCTCCCGGACGGCGGACGCCGGATCGCGGACGATCACACCCGCGCCGGTCTCCTCCAGCAGGAAGGCGGAGGCCGGTTCCGGGGAGGAGACCACCGGGACGCCGTGTGCCAGGTATTCCAGCACCTTCGTGGGCGGCTGCTCGTGCCGTTCGCGGGTCAGGGACAGGCCGGCCATCGCGCCGGAGATGATGCGCAGTGCCCGGTCGTTGGGCACGAACCCGTACCAGCGCAGGAGGCCCTCCCGCTGGGCGGAGCGCAGCAGCGGGCGGATCCGCTCGTCGGCGGGGCCGATGAGCTCGGTGGCGAGGCCGTGCCCGGCCAGGCTCCGGGCCACCTCGATGACCTCCTCGGCGCCGCCGCGCCGGGTCAGCCTGCCGAGGTGGACCACCCTGAGGTCATCGGGGCCGCGAGGCGGGAGGCCGGGGACGGGGGTGAGGGTGGGGAAGTCGAGGGTCCGCGGGATCCGGCGGGAGGGCGGCCCGTCCAGGACCACCGGGATCCGGCGCGGCGCGACCAGGGCGAGTTCGGGGTCGTGCAGCAGCACCAGGTCGGCGTGCGGGGCGTGCTCGGCCAGGGCGCGCCGGGCGTGGCGCAGCGAGCGCAGCCGGTCGGACAGGCGCGGGAGGTCCACCGGTGTGAGTTCCTGCCAGGGAACGGCGTGGTGGGCGCGGAAGGGGGCGAGATAGGTGACCTGATGGCCGCCGTCGAGCAGGGCCCGGATCTGCCGGTGCAGGATCCGGGCGTCCTCGGGATGGCGGCCGACAGTGCAGACGCAGACCCGCATTCATCCTCCGGGAGTTCACGACAGGACACCTACGGCGGCATCGTGACCTGCGTGTATGTCCGGTATATGAACCCAGGGAGGACGCGGGCTGTCAGTCCAGGTAGCCCCAGAGCTTGGTGATCTCCCGCAGCTGCGGGTCGACCTCCTCCTCCTTGGGCAGCGGGCGGGCCTGCTGCACCTGGCCGGACTTGATGTTGCTGCTCCAGTCGCCGAAGACCGGCTTGATCGGGCCGTGGTCCTGGGAGCCGTAGTCGAGCATGGCCGGCTCCCACTCCACGCCCAGGTACTGGCACAGGCGGCGGGTCTGGGCCTCGGGGTCGGCGGTGAGGTCCTCGTACCGGATGGAGAAGCCGTTGAGGTGCTGGCGGGCCTGCTCCACACCGTTGACGTAGTTGAAGACCTCCTTGACGACGGCGTCCTTCTCGGCGCCCTTGCGCCGGTTGAGGACGGACTCGACGACCGACTGGGGGTGGCGCTGGAGGAAGATGTACCGGGCCTGGGGCCAGGCGGAGGAGATGCGGCGCCAGATGAGCGAGTTGGCCGGGGTCTTGTCGACGACGATGCGCTTGCCGCTGCGCTCCAGCTCGTGGTGCAGGACGCGGTCCCAGAGCAGGTGCTCCAGCTCTTTGCGGGTCAGGCCGAGGGCGTCCATGATGCTCTCGGTGTACTCGCGGCTGGGGCGCACCTCCAGGGTGCGCAGGTGCAGTTCGTGCGGCGCCCTGATCTGGGAGTGGCTGTTCAGCAGCACGCGCAGCAGGGTGGAGCCCGACCGTACGGAGGAGAGGACGAAGACCGGGGAGGGGACCAGGCGGTTGGAGCTGCGGTCGGGCAGCAGGACCTTGCGCTTGGGCTTGACCCCCGGCGGCCGAAGGGCCTCGGCGAGGTGTTCGGTACGGCGGCGGATGGCCCGCTTCACTGCGGTGCTGCGCTGTGCTTCCTGCATCCCTCATGTCCCGGGTAGGTGTGGCCTCGCGGGAGACGATAGCGACACATTGGACTAATTTGGACTAATTTCGTCTTACGTTGCTGAATGTTAACTGAGAAGCGTGCAACCCGGATCCTAGCTCAGGGGTCGCCATGATCGTTTGAGATAGCCCTCGCCGCGCTTGACCAGCGCCGGACGTGTCTTGGCGAGGTCGTGCTTCTCGCCGGGGTCCTTGGTCAGGTTGTACAGCTCGTACGTCCACTTCTTGCCGGGAGCGGAGTACTCGGCGCCGGGCGCGAAGCCCACCAGCTTCCAGTCGCCGAACCGCACCGCCGCCGCGCAGCGCTTTCCCCTGCCGTGGTCCTCGGCGCGGTGGCTCGGTGTGGAGCCCGCGTGCAGCCGCAGCCAGTAGAGGTACTCGTGCTTGGGCGCGCCCGAGGCCCCGGTCCACACCTTCCGCAGCGAGAGCCCGTCGTTCTTCGGCGCCTTGAGTCCGGCGAAGTCGGCGAAGGTCGCCATCAGGTCGTACTGGATGGTCGGGTGGGTGGTGCGCTTCTTCACCGTCTTCTTCAGCAGCTTGGGCGACCAGACGATGAACGGGACACGGACCCCGCCCTCGTAGAGGTTGCGCTTGATGCCGCGGTACGGGCCGGCCGCGTCGAAGAACTTGTAGTGGACGCCGTCCTCCTCGTGCGGCCCGTTGTCGCCGGTGAAGATGACGATCGTCTCGTCGTCGAGGCCGAGCTTGCGCAGTTCGTCCAGCATGACGCCGACATAGGTGTCGAGGCGGGTGATCTGCGCGGCGTGCACCTTGTCCTGCCGCCGCCAGCCCTTCTTGTCGCGGTACTGGCCCAGCGCGCCGAACACCGAGGGCGCGTGCGGCAGCGGCAGGGTGAGCATGAGCAGGAAGGGCTGGTCCTTGGCGGCCCGCAGGAAGGCGAGGGCGCGCTGCATGATGAGGTCGGGCCCGTAGATGGGGCCCGTGTCGCCGGTGTTGCCCGGCAGCGGGTAGCGCTGCCCGTTGTCCCAGAGGAACGACGGGTAGTACTCCTTGGCCTTGTGGTGGGTCATGTAGCCGAAGAAGTCGGTGAACCCGCGGGCGTTGGGGTTGGTGTTGTTGTTGCCGGCGTTCGGCCCGAAACCCCACTTGCCGAACAGGCCCGTGCGGTAGCCGGCGGCCTTGAGCATCTCGGCGATCGTCGGCTCGTCGGCGCCCAGCGGGATCTCGCCCTCCTTGGGCGGGTTGCGGCGCACCGCGCTGTGGCCGGTGTGCAGCCCGGTGAGCAGTGAGGCGCGGGCGGGCGCGCACACCGGGGCCGCGGCGTAGGCGTCGGTGCACAGCAGGCCCTCGCGTGCCATCCGGTCGATCCGGGGAGTCTTGATCTTCTTCTGGCCGTAGCAGCCGACCTCGCCGAAGCCCAGGTCGTCGGCGAGGATCACGATGAAGTTGGGGCGCTTGGCCAGGGTCCCGGCCTGATCGGGCTGGGGCGCCGCGGCGGCGATCGGCTCACGTGCCTCGGCCTGCGGGGCTAGGGCCGTCATGCTCTGCGCCTCGGTGCGCCGGACGGTCGGCCGGGGGGCGGGTGTGCCGCTGCCGTCGGGCCACGCGGAGAAGGCCGCCGCACCGGCCGCCAAGATGCCCGTGCTGAGCAGGAAACGGCGCCTGTCAGACAAGTGATGACTCCTGTGGTTGCGGGGGGACCGGAGGCAGCTTAGCGACAACTGACGGGCCGGAGATTGTTAAACGGCATCGACAGCCTCCGTTGGTCTCCCGTTCATGCACGGATGGCAGGTTAGACGTCACTGTGAGTCGATCCGATGTTTTGGGTGCGCATGACTGATCTGGCCTGGGCGGAGTCGCCGCTCCAGCTCCTGTCGGCCGTGGAGGCGCGGAACGCCGGCCTGATCGGCCCGGCGGACCTGCGCGTGCGCACCGGATCCGACGCCCTGCACGCTACCGCCGAAGAACTGATCAGGTTGGGGTTGCCGGCGAAAACCGACCTGACCTTCACCGATCGGATCGGACATACCTCGGGAGTCTGGGCGATCGGCGACGCGTTCTCCGGCCGGGTCCAGACGCGGATGCTGCTGGGCCGCGCGCCGGAGCGGATCGTCCTCCTCGACGACGGTCTGGCCACCCTCCACCTGATCGGCCTGCTGACCGGACCGTGGCGGCAGCCGCTGCTGCGGGCCAGGGCCAGGCCGGGC
>JAFACJ010000806.1 GCA_023425615.1 Actinomycetes bacterium | reverse complement strand
GCTCATGCGGGGGTGCCTTCCTTGGCGAGCTGGGCGGCGCGGATGATGTGCGCCTCGCGGGGCGCGGTGGGGGCTTCGCGGGCGGCGCGGGCCAGGAGGGCGGCGCCGAGGTCGGGGAGGCCCAGGAGGCAGCCTTGGGCGGCGGCGAACTCCTGCTGCGAGAACTCCTGTGGTCCGTCCGGGGAGGCGCGCGGGGTGCCTTCCACCTCAGCCCGTGATGGGAGAGGGGACGGAGTCAGAGGGAGATCGGCCGGAGAGGGAAAGCTTTTATAGGGATAGGGCCTGGACTCATCCAGACCATTCGGGCCCAATGGTCTGGACTCATCCAGACCTTTCTCTCGAATGGTCTTGCCTGGTCCGGACCTTTCTCTGGTTCCCGAACGCTCCTGGGGCGAGTTGTCCACAGGGTTTTCCACAGGAATGGTCTGGACAGGTCCAGGGCATTCAGTGGCGGGAGAGGACTCGGGCAGACTCACCGAGGCGGGCAGCTCCGGCAGCCGGAACGACGTGGCCCGGCCGCGCGTGGCGAACACCGTCCGGCCCCGCTTGTCCGTCCCGATCGCCACCCGGCATTCCAGCCCGCGGGCCGCCAGCCGTCGCAGCGCGTCCCCGAGGGCATCGGAGGACAGCCCTGTGCAGCGGGCGAGGCGCTCGGCGAGGGTCTCGGTGTCGGCCTTGTGGCGCCACATCTCCCGCGTCTGCTCGTTGGCGCGTTCGGCGATGAGCACCAGCACGAGACGCTCGGCGGGGGTGAGGGGCGCGGCAGCCGGCGTCGTCAGCCAGTTGGCGACCTCTCCCACGAGGCGGGCGCTCAATCGGTACTCCTCATGTGCGGTGCGGACCGGGCCCGCGGCGGTGCGGGCCCGGCGGTCAGGCGTCGGGCGGGGTGGTGTAGAGCGAGGCGAGGACCGCGACCAGGTCGCCGAGGAGGTCCTCAACGGTCAGGCCGCGGGGCTTGACCTCGGGGCGCTGGCGCTCGGCGGTCAGGGCCTCGGCGCGCTCGCGCAGCTCAGGGTTCACGTGTCGCCTCTGCTTCGGGCGGCGATCGCGGCGGAGACGGCCGCGCCGTGGCGGAGCCTCTGGCGGTCGATCTCGCCCGTGCCCGCCACGATGCCGCCGGGGTCGATGTGCTTGTTCAGGCCCATCACCCACTGGCGGCATTGCTCCAGGACGGGGCAGCCGTTCAGGCACAGGTCGATGGCGGCGTGCCAGGCGTACGAGCCGCGCGCGGGGTCCATGTCGCGGCCGGCGCACGCGGCGTGCTCGCGCCAGGAGGCCAGCGGCTTGACGATGGCGGCGGTGGTCTCGTGGTCGGCCCGGTCGAGGCGGGCGTCGTAGACGGTCATCAGGCCCTCGGGTGGGCGGCGTCGTAGCGGGCGCGGACGGAGGCGGGGATGCGGCCGTAGGAGGGGCACTCGATGTCGTTGTCGGCGCACCAGGCCCGGATCTCCTTCGTCGTCGGCTCGGCCGCGGCGGCGGGCGTGGGCTTCGGTCTGCCGCTCTTGGCGGCCTTGAGCCGGGCCTCGGCGGCGGCCAGCTCCTGGCGCGCGCGGGCGACGGCGGCTTCGGCCTCCCGTCGCTCCTGCCCGGTCGTGAGCGCTTCCTCCAGCCGGTCCAGGGCGGCCCTGGCGCGCTCCAGCTCGCGGGAGACGGCCGGGTCTCCGTAGCCGTCCATCTCGCGGCGGATGCTGCGGATGAGGGCCAGGAGGGCGCGGGTGGACTCCTCGCTCGGTCCCGTCGGCTCCTTGGCGGGGTGCCGGGCCGGGACCGCCGCAGGCGTCGGCACCTGGGCCGGAGCCGGGGCCAGGGCGGCGGACTGGGGCGGCCTGCCGGGGCGGACCGCCTTGTCGGAGGCGCGGTCGTAGAGGTAGCCGGGCCAGCCGTTGATGACGGCGATGATGCGGGGGTGCGGCCAGTCCGTGAGGTCGGCGACCTCCTGGACGGTCTTACCTTCGGCCAGGTGCCGGCGGATGTCCTCGGCGGTGGCCGCGGGGGTGGCGGTGGTCATGGTGCACTTCCGGGAAGGTCGGGCCATTGGGCCTTGGCGAGGGCCTGGCGGTGGCCGGCGGGGAGCTGGAGGGGCGGGTGGCCGAGGTGGTCCAGGCCCATCGCGCGCAGCCACCAGGCGTCGCACTCGTCGGCGCTGGCGAACTTCAGGCGGGCGCGTTCCATGGCGGCGACGGCCATGGCGGTCTTGTCGGCGTTGCCCCGGCCGGTGGCGTACTTCTTCAGGCCGCCGGGCGTGACGACGGCGACGGGCACGCTGTAGCGGTCGAGCTCGGACAGGACGGCCCACCACAGGCCGGCGGCCTCGTGGTGGCCGGCGCCCAGGGCCCGGGAGTAGGCGGGGCCCTCGACGACGGCGAGTTCGGAGCGGGCGGTGCCCTCGATGATCCGTGCGCAGATCCAGCGGATGCGGTCCAGGCCGCGCCGCTCCCCGGGCTTGAGGGTGGTCGTGGTGCCGTCCATCCAGGCGATGCCGGTGGAGGTGAGGGACAGGTCGAGGCCGGTCACGTGGGGGGTCACCACTTCGGCCCGCCCTTCCATTCGCCGAGTTCGGCGGAGTGGAGGCGTGCCAGATGTCGGCGAGGGTGGCCAGGATGCGGCGGATGCGGGTCACCGGTCCTCCTCCCCGAGCAGGACGCGGGCGAGGGCGACGCCGCGCGGCACCTGGACGGCGCCCGCGCGCAGGCCGCGCTGCTCGTTGTAGGCGGCGATGTCGCCGAGCGCGTCCAGGAGGTCGGCCAGCGGCTCGCGCACGGCATCGGGGACGCGGGGCCGGGCGTAGGGGGTGCCGCACGCGGTACAGGGGCCGGTCGCCTCCGTGCTGTCCGGGGCGGTCGGGTAGTAGTGGTCGCAGCGCAGGGCGGTCACGGCGCGGCGGAGGATGTCGGAGCTCACCGGGCCACCTCCGTGCAGGCGTGGGTGGTGACGGCCTGCTGCATGTCGGGCCAGGCGGTCCCGGCGTCGACCTGCCGCAGCGGGGTGGCGCACAGTCCGCAGGTCAGCCACAGGTAGCCGTCGTCACCGTCGACGTAGGCGTCGCGTTCGATGGCGGCGATCTGGTCGGGGGTCGCGCTCACCGGCCGGTCTCCTCGGCCTTCTCCTGGAGGGTGTGCAGCCAGCCGGTGACCTGGCCGGTGGTGTGGATCCACACCTCGTGGCCGTCGTGGCGGATGACGGTGCCGGGGATGTCGCCGTCCTCGGCCATGTCGAACAGCTCGGCGAGGAGGGCGGCCTTGCCGGGGGCCGGGTCGGGCTCGGCCTCCACCACGGGCGCGAGGGCGGAGGCGAGCGCGGTGACCGTGGCGCGGTCCAGATGCAGCGCGGCGCCCTGAGTGCCGTCCATCTGCGGGAGGCCGGTGGTGAGGTGGCCCCAGGCGAGGAGCTGCACGCAGCCGTCCTCTCCGCACGGCTTGACGGCCCACTCGACGGGCGCGAACTCGACGGCGTCGCGGGCGTTGCCGACGGTGTCGGCGATGGCCTCGATCTCTTCGGGGGTGATCACGGTGTCTCCAGGGGTGTGGGCGAGGTGCCCGGTGCGGGTGCGGGGCGGATGTGCAGGCGGGCGGGCCGGGAGTCCAGCCACGCCCCGGCGGTGAGGGCGATGAGGATCCAGGTGACGGCCCAGGCCGCCAGCCACAGGAGCGGCTGGCGGCGCTGGGAGGGGCGGCGGGACATCAGTCGCCGGAGGGGAAGAACTCGGCGTCAGCGGGGAGCTGGTCCAACGGCCAGGACTTCACCAGGGCGACGGGGTAGTAGGTGCCGGAGTAGGACGGGCGCGTGCCGCGTCCGGCGAACCGGCCCCGCTCGTGCGGCTCCTGCTGGAAGCCCCGGTAGACCTCGAAGACCGCGGCGTCGAGGTCGACGACGTACCCCCACTCGGCGAAGAGGCTGTCGACGGGGAAGTCGGAGGCGTCCAGGACGATGCCCGCCTCCAGCATCGCGGCGGGGTCGCCCTGGGTGAGGCGCAGCAGGACGTACCACTCCTCCAGCCGCCGGGAGCCCACGCCCTTGTCGGCGAAGCGGCGCAGGCGCTCGATGTCCTCGCTGGTCGGCTCGCTCTCGTCGCTGACGACGCGCAGCGCGTTGACCTGCTTGTGGACGGCGGACCAGTCGGAGATCGTCCGCAGCCAGGTCAGGACGTCGTGGCCCAGGCCGCCGGGGTAGGAGTCGGAGTGGTTGTAGGTGGTCTTCTCGACGCCGTCGGCGACGAAGGTGAGGAATCCGCGAGTGCCCATCAGGCTGCTTCCTTGAGGTCGGTGGGTCGGGAGTTGTCGTGCATGGCGGCCAGGACGTGCAGGGGGACCACGAGCGCGACCGTGGGCTCCTCCCGCACGGGCCACACCAGGCGGGGGAGTCCGGCCCGGTCCCACGCGGCGGACAGGTC
>JAFACJ010000505.1 GCA_023425615.1 Actinomycetes bacterium | reverse complement strand
GCGTCGACCTCGCAGTTGTCGACCATCTGCTGGGTGACGCCGACCGAGGCGACCTCGGGGTCGGTGAAGATGTTGGAGCTGACCCAGCCGAGCTTCAGCGGCTGCACCGCCTCGCCGAGGGCGTGCCAGACCGCGATCCTGCCCTGCATGGCGGCCACCGAGGCCAGCGCCAGCACGCCGGTGCAGTCGCCGGCGGCGTAGATGTTGGGCACGGAGGTGCGGGAGACCTTGTCGGTCTCGACGTAGCCGCCGCGCGCCAGCTTGACGCCCGCCTTCTCCAGGCCGATGCCGCGGGTGTTGGGGACCATGCCGACGGTCATCAGGCAGTGCGAGCCGTGGACCTTGCGGCCGTCCTCCAGGGTGACCACGACGCCGTCGCCGGAACGCTCCACCGCGCCCGCGCGGGAGCGGCTGAGGAGGTTCATGCCGCGCCGCCGGTAGACCTCCTCCAGGACGGAGGCCGCCTCGGCGTCCTGGGACGGCAGGATCCTGTCCCGCGAGGAGACCAGCGTCACCTTCGAGCCCAGGGACAGGTAGGCGCCGGCGAACTCCGCGCCGGTGACGCCGGAGCCCACGACGATCAGGTCGGAGGGCAGCTCGTCGAGGTCGTAGAGCTGCCGCCAGGTGAGGATGCGCTCGCCGTCGGGCTCGGCTCCCGGCAGCACCCGCGGGGTGGCGCCGGTGGCGATGATGATCACGTCGGCCTCGATATGGCGGCCGTCGACGACCACGGCGCGGGGGCCCTCCAGCCGCCCCTCGCCCCGGACGATCTTGACCTCCTCGTAGCCGAGCCGGTCGGCCACGTCGAAGGACTGGGCGCGGGCCAGGTCCTTCACCCGCTTGTTGATCAGCGGGAGGTCGGCGGTGATGCCGCCCACCTCGCCGTCGGGCCCGCCGTCGAATCTGACGCCCAGCTCGGCCGACTCGCTGAGCACCGACATCCGGACGGAGGTGGCGATCAGCGTCTTGGACGGGACGCAGTCATAGAGCACGCTCGCGCCGCCGGGCCCGTCGCGCTCCACCACGGTCACGTCCGCGCCGAGGCGCGCCGCGACGAGGGCGGCCTCGTAGCCACCCGGACCTCCCCCCAGAATTACGATACGCGTGCTCACAACGCCCATTCTTTCGCACGGAGGTGGATGGATGGGCCGGTACGCTAGGTCAGCGTGGCTCTGTATGCGGCGTACGCCTCCAACATGGACCCCGAGCAGATGGCCGAGCGGGCACCCCACTCGCCGCTGCGCGACACCGGCTGGCTGAAGGGCTGGCGGCTGACGTTCGGCGGTGAGGAGATCGGCTGGGACGGTGCGCTGGCCACGGTCGTCGAGGATCCCCGGGCCGAGGTCTTCGTGGCGCTCTATGACGTGCCCGAGTGGGACGAGCAGGCGCTGGACGCCTGGGAGGGGCACGAACTCGGCCTCTACACCAAGATCAGAGTCCGGGTGCAGACCCTCTTCGGAGAGGAACTGGCCTGGATCTACGTCCTGAACGCCTACGAGGGCGGCCTGCCCTCGGCGCGGTTCCTCGGCATCATCGCCGACGCCGCCGAGAAGGCGGGGGCACCCGAGCCCTACGTCAAGGAACTGCGCGCCCGCCCCTGCGACACCCTGGGCACCGAGCCCTGACCGGGCGCGGAGGATCCGCCAAACCCGGAGCCGGGATTTCGGCAGAGATTCCGGCGCGTGTCGCGGGCGCGGCCCCCCTAGCCTGGTGTCGTGTTGAACAACCCGTATGAACTGGCCCGTGAGGCCGCCGCCGAACTCACCGCGCGGACGTTCGAGAAATTCGATGTGGCGCTCGTCATGGGCTCGGGCTGGGTCCCGGCCGCGGACGTCTTCGGCGAGCCCGAGTTCGAACTGCCGTTCACCGACCTGCCCGGGTTCGCCGCCCCGGCCGTCCAGGGGCACGGCGGGAAGGTGCGGGCGGTACGGGTGGGAGGCAGGAACGCGCTGGTCTTCCTGGGCCGCACCCATCTGTACGAGGGCAGGGGCGTGGACCCCGTGGTCCACGGTGTGCGCACCGCGCTGGCCGCCGGGGTGAAGACCGTCGTCCTGACGAACGCGGCGGGCGGCCTGCGGCCGGAGTCGCAGCGGATCGGCGACCCGGTGCTGATCGGCGACCACTTGAACTTCAGCGGCGCCAACCCGCTGACCGGAACCTCCTTCCTCGACCTCACCGAGGTGTACTCCAAGCGGCTGCGGGCGCTGGCCAGGGGGGTGGACCCCGGTCTCGCCGAGGGCGTCTACGCAGCCTTCCGCGGCCCCACGTACGAGACGCCCGCCGAGATCCGGATGCTCCAGACGCTGGGCGCCGACCTGATCGGCATGTCCACCGTCCTGGAGGCGATCGCGGCGCGTGAGGGCGGCGCCGAGGTCCTCGGTGTCTCCCTGGTGACGAACATCGCGGCCGGCCTGTCGGACTCCCTGCTGGACCACGAGGAGGTGCTGGCGGCAGGGCTGGCGGCGGCCGAGCGGATGGGCCGTCTGCTGGTGACGGTGGTGGAGCGGCTGTGAGTCTGCGGGAGGCGGCCGAGCGGTGGCTGGACCAGGATCCCGATCCGGTCACCCAGGCCGAGCTGAGCCTGATCCTGGAGAGCGGCGATGAGGCGGCGCTGGCC
>JAFACJ010000745.1 GCA_023425615.1 Actinomycetes bacterium | reverse complement strand
TTCGGTGGAGGCCCTGGAGGACTCGCTGCTCAAGATCGACGTGGGCGACGAGGTCAACCTGCGGATCATCCGCCGCGGCGTCGGCGCGATCACGCAGGACGACATCAACCTCGCGGTGGCGTCCGGTGGCGCGGTGATCATCGGCTTCAACGTCCGTCCCGAGCGCAACGCTCAGGAGATCGCGGACCGCGAAGGCATCGACATCCGCTACTACTCGGTCATCTACCAGGCGATCGAAGAGGTCGAGGCGGCCCTCAAGGGCATGCTCAAGCCGGAGTTCGAGGAGGCGCAGCTGGGCACCGCCCAGGTCCGCGCCATCTTCAAGGTGCCGAAGATCGGCAACATCGCCGGTTGCATGGTCCAGTCCGGCACGGTCAACCGCAACAGCAAGGCGCGGCTGGTCCGCCAGGGCGTGGTCGTCGCCGACAACCTCACCGTCACCTCTCTCCGCCGCGAGAAGGACGACGTCACCGAGGTCCGCGAGGGCTTCGAGTGCGGTATCGGCATCGGCTACCAGGACCTGAAGCTCGACGACGTCATCGAGACCTTCGAGATGCGCGAGAAGCCGCGGGCGTAAGCCTGAGGCACCGACGAGACCGCCCCGGAAAACCCTTTCCGGGGCGGTCTCGCTGAGCACTACCCTGAATGCCGGGGGAAAGAGATCCCCCGCAAGGCGGTGGCTCATCGACCCCCGGAGCGATCCGCACTGGCCGCCACCGCCTCCCACGCCGCCTACCATCCCGGTATGGCAGCAAGGAGCCAGCTTGCTGCCAGAGCGACGGGCCTTATCAAACATGTTTATAGGGGCTTTGACGTTGGATCTCCTCCTCGGCGACGTTCACTCGCTGAAGGAGAAACGAGGGGTCGTGCGACCCGTCATCGCGGAGGTCCTCAAGCGCTTCCCATCGGTCGCCGCGGCCGAGACCGGCGACCATGAGCTGTACCGCAGGGCCGAGATCGGGATCGCCGTGGTGTCGGCGACGGCCGGCAACTGCCGTGAGGTCCTGGAGAAATGCGAGCGGCTGGTCGCCGGCCGCCCGGAGATCGAACTGCTGTCGGCGCGGCAGCGGATCTATGACGACGAGGAGTAGGCCATGGTGGATGCGGCGCGGGCGCGCAAGCTCGCCGACCGGATTCAGCAGATCGTGGCGGAGCTGCTGGAGCGGCGGATCAAGGACCCCAGGCTGGGGTTCGTGACGATCACCGACGCCCGGCTGACGAACGATCTGCGGGACGCCACCGTGTTCTACACGGTGTACGGCACGGACGAGGAGAAGGCGGGGACCGCCGCGGCGCTGGAGAGCGCCAAGGGTGTCATCCGCTCGGAGGTCGGCCGCAGGACCGGGATCCGGCACACCCCTTCGCTGACGTTCGAGCTGGACGGCGTGATGGAGAACGCCCACCACATCGAGCGGCTCCTGGCCCAGGCCAAGGAGCAGGACGCGGAGGTGGCGGCCAAGGCGGTGGGCGCGCGGCACGCGGGCGACGCCAACCCCTACAAGACCGACGAAGAGGCCGAAGAGGACGAGGCGGAAGACGACGAGGACGAGTCGTGAGCCCGGTGTCGGGGCTGGTGATCGTCGACAAGCCGGCCGGCTGGACCTCCCACGACGTGGTGGCCAGGATGCGGCGGCTGGCCGGTACCCGCAGGGTCGGCCACGCCGGCACCCTGGACCCGATGGCCACCGGGGTGCTGGTGGTCGGGGTGGAGAAGGCGACGCGGCTGCTGGGGCATCTGGCGCTCACCTCCAAGGTCTACGACGGCACGATCCGGCTGGGGGAGCGCACCACCACCGACGACGCCGAGGGCGAGCCGGCCGGGGCGGTCCCGGCCGGGCATCTCACGGACGCGCTGATCGCCGACGGGGTGAAGGCGCTGACGGGGGAGATCCGGCAGGTGCCGCCCCAGGTCAGCGCGATCAAGGTGAACGGGCAGCGCGCCTACAAGCGGGCAAGGCAGGGCGAGGAGGTGGCCCTGGCGGCGCGTCCGGTGACCGTGCACGGCTTCGACGTCCTGGAGGTGCGCCGCGGCGGCGACGTCGTCGACGTGGACGTCTCGGTGTCCTGCTCGTCCGGCACCTACATCCGGGCGCTGGCCCGCGACCTGGGGGAGGCGCTGGGCGTCGGCGGGCATCTGACGGCGCTGCGCCGCACCGCGGTCGGCCCCTACCGGCTGGACCGGGCGCGCACGCTGGAGCAGCTCGCCGAGGACTGCGAGATCCTGCCGATCGCCGAGGCGGTGGCCGCTGCCTTCCCGCGCCGCGACGTCACCGAGGAGGAGGCGCGCCTCGTCGCACACGGCGGCAGGCTGCCGGCCCTGGGCCTGGGGGAGGGCCCGATCGGCGTCTTCGGCCCGGACGGCGAGCTGCTGTCGCTGGTGGAGGAGAAGGGGCGGCAGGCGAGGCCGCTCGCGGTTTTCGCGTGAACATCATCACGTTCCCGACCTAACTTACGATGCCGTAACCTACGGATACGTAGGTCATGTGTGGAGGAAGTATGGTCCGGACCCTGGAACGCGTCACCGAACTGCCCCTCAAACCGCGGCTGCGGGGCTGGCTGCACCTGGGAGCCTTCCCCGCGGCGCTGATCGGCGGCCTGGTCCTGGTCACCTTCGGGCCGACCCTGCAGGCGCGGATCGGCGCGGCGGTCTACGCGGTCGCCTCCGGGCTGCTGTTCGGCATCTCGGCGACCTACCACCGCAACCAGTTCGGGCCCCGCGGCACCGCGGCGATGCGCCGCTTCGACCACGCGAACATCTATGTGATCATCGCCGGCACGTACACGCCCTTCGTCCTGCTGGCGCTGGAGGGCACCCTCCGGGTGGTGCTGCTGGCCGGGGTCTGGGTCGGCGCGCTGGCCGGGGTGGTCTTCAAGACCGTGTGGGTCACGGCGCCGCGCTGGCTGTCCACCGTCTGCTACATCGGCCTGGGCTGGGTGGCGGTGCTGGCGCTGCCGCAGTTCTTCGCCGGAGCCGGTGTCGCCGCCAGCGTCCTGATCATCGCAGGCGGCGCGCTCTACAGCGCCGGAGGCGTGATCTACGCCATGAAGCGGCCCGACCCCTCGCCCCGCTGGTTCGGCTTCCACGAGGTGTTCCACGCCTTCACGCTGGCGGCCTATGTGTGCCAGTACATCGCGGTTTCCCTGGTCGTCTACCGGGCTTGAGCGCGGTGGTGCCGGGCACTGGGCGGTCGCTTGATACCGGCAAGTAGAGTCGTGCCAACGGGGGTGCGGCGTCTTCGTCGCGGCTCCGGGCATGGCAGGCTTGTCCCGAGCAAGGCGTTGGGCGGGCTCAGTGAGCTAGGGAGCGAGCAGGTGCGGCGTTGGTACGGCCTCGATGAGGTGCCCCGGGACTGGGGCAGGTCGGTCGTCACCATCGGGGTGTTCGACGGGGTGCACCGGGGCCACCAGAAGGTGATCGCCCGGGCCGCCGAACTGGCCGCCGATCTCGGGCTGCCCTGCGTGGTGATCACCTTCGATCCGCATCCCGACGAGGTGGTGCGGCCCGGCAGCCACCCGCCGCTGCTGTCGTCCGGCGCGCGGCGGCCCGAACTGCTGGCCGAACTGGGCGCCGACGCCGTCATGGTGCTGCCCTTCACCCTGGAGCTGTCCCGGATGGGACCCGACGAGTTCGTGCAGTCGGTCCTGGTGGACAGGCTGCACGCGGCGCGGGTGATCGTGGGCGAGGACTTCCGCTTCGGCCACCGCGCCAAGGGCGACATCGCGCTGCTGCGTGAGCTGGGCGAGAAATATGACTTCATGGCAGAAGGGGTGCCTCTGGTGGCCGACGGCGACACGATCTCCTCCACCGCGATCAGGGAGCGGCTGGCCGAGGGCGCGGTGGAGGACGCCGCGCATCTGCTGGGCCGCCCGCACCGGGTCGAGGGCGTGGTGGTGCGCGGGCACCAGCGCGGCAGGGCACTGGGCTTCCCCACCGCCAACGTGGAGTCGCTGCCGCACACCGCCATCCCCGCCGACGGGGTGTACGCCGGCTACCTGGTCTGCGACTCCGAGCGCTACCCCGCGGCCCGCTGGCCCGCCGCGATCTCCGTGGGCACCAACCCCACCTTCGAGGGCGTCACCCGCACGGTCGAGGCCTACGCCCTGGACCGTGACGACCTCGACCTGTACGGCGAGCACGTCGCCGTCGACTTCGTCGTCAGGATCCGCGGCATGGTCAAGTTCTCCTCCATCGACGATCTGATCGAGGAGATGCGGCGTGACGTCGAACGCGCCCGCGAAGTGACGCGCGCCTAGAATCGCCGTGATACGGTAAGTAGTCATCGGGATTTCGTCCCGGTGCGTTGTTCGCTGCTCCCTCATGGCGGCGGACACGTGTTGGAAACCAACACGAGTCATTCGAGCGCACTCTGCGGCTGTGGCTGCGGGTGTCGAGCACTTCGAAGGAGTCACGTGTCCCTGGACACCGCCGTCAAGAACCAGATCATCGCCGAGTATGCGACCACTGAGGGTGACACCGGATCCCCGGAGGTCCAGGTCGCGCTGCTGACCCGGCGCATCAACGATCTGACCGAGCACCTCAAGGCGCACAAGCACGACCACCACAGCCGCCGCGGTCTGCTCCTGCTGGTCGGCCGACGCCGCCGGCTGCTGAAGTACCTGCAGAACAAGGACATCAGCCGCTACCGCCAGCTCATCGAACGACTGGGTCTGCGCCGCTAGCGGAGACACGGGGGAGTGGCCCAGGGGATCAGGGCCGCTCCCTCGTTTCACAAGAGAAGGCCGCCGGGATCGGGGACTACGGGGCTACCGCTCAGCAGGGGCCACGGCACTCGGCATCCCGGTATGACAACAAGGGCCGACGGCACCCACGGTGGCGGCCCGAAATACACACAGCCCGCGAACGCTCTTCCGGCTTTCGAGGGCCGGTCCTCGGTAGTGGCCACCGGATCGCGGCGATCCGCGGGCTTCGATCGAAGACCGGCAGGGATCTCGAGCGCGAGATGCGGGAGCGGGGAACTACGGAACCTGGAGGTTTCCCGTGTCCGACGCCATTCGGATCGACGGAGCTCACAGCTCCGAGGCCGTGATCGACAACGGCTCGTTCGGCATCCGCAAAGTCCGGTTCGAGACCGGCAGACTCGCCCGCCAGGCGGCGGGCTCCTCCGTCGTCTATCTGGACGACGAGACCATGGTCCTGTCCGCGACCACCGCGTCCAAGCGGCCCAAGGACAATCTCGACTTCTTCCCGCTGACGGTCGACGTCGAGGAGCGGATGTACGCCGCGGGGCGCATCCCCGGCGCGTTCTTCCGCCGCGAGGGGCGCCCGTCGGAGGACGCCATCCTCACCTGCCGGCTCATCGACCGGCCGCTGCGCCCGTCCTTCGTCAAGGGCCTGCGCAACGAGATCCAGGTCGTGGTGACGGTCATGTCGCTCGACCCCCAGCACCTGTACGACGTGGTGGCCATCAACGCCGCCTCGATGTCCACCCAGCTGGCGGGACTGCCGTTCTCCGGCCCGATCGGCGGCGTGCGCGTCGCGCTGATCGACGGCCAGTGGGTGGCCTTCCCCACCCACGCCGAACTGGAGCGGGCCACCTTCGACATGGTCGTGGCCGGGCGCGCGCTGCCCGACGGCGATGTCGCGATCATGATGGTGGAGGCCGAGTCCACCCTCCACACCCTCGGCCTGGTGGCCGAGGGCTCGGTAGGGCCCACCGAGGAGAGCGTCGCCCAGGGCCTCGACGCGGCCAAGCCCTTCATCAAGGAGCTGTGCCGGGCGCAGTCCGAGCTCGCCAAGATCGCGGCCAAGGAGACGGCCGAGTACCCGATCTTCCTCGACTACGAGGACGACGTCCTGGAGGCCGTGACCGCCGCCGCCTCCGCGGAGCTGGCGCAGGCGCTGACCATCGCCGGCAAGCAGGAGCGCGAGGACCGGCTCTCGGAGATCCAGGCCGAGACCGCCGAGAAGCTCACCGAGCAGTTCGAGGGCAGGGAGAAGGAGATCCCCGCGGCCCTGCGCTCCCTGACCAAGAAGCTCATCCGCGAGCGGATCATCCGCGACGGGGTGCGCATCGACGGGCGCGGCGTCAAGGACATCCGCCAGCTGTCGGCCGAGGCGCACGTGGTGCCGCGGGTGCACGGCTCGGCGCTGTTCGAGCGCGGCGAGACCCAGATCCTCGGGGTCACCACGCTGAACATGCTCCGCATGGAGCAGACGATCGACACGCTGAACCCCGACAACACCAAGCGCTAC
Source organism: Actinomycetes bacterium (assembly GCA_023425615.1). Classification (GTDB taxonomy): domain Bacteria; phylum Actinomycetota; class Actinomycetes; order Streptosporangiales; family Streptosporangiaceae; genus Actinocorallia. Next base: position 863 of record JAFACJ010000745.1, on the reverse strand, counting down.
ATGCACCACTACAACTTCCCGCCCTACTCCACCGGGGAGACGGGCCGGGTCGGGTCGCCCAAGCGCCGCGAGATCGGCCACGGCGCGCTGGCCGAGCGGGCGCTGCTGCCGGTGCTGCCCACGCGCGAGGAGTTCCCCTACGCCATCCGCCAGGTCTCCGAGGCGCTGGGCTCCAACGGCTCGACGTCGATGGGCTCGGTCTGCGCCTCGACGATGTCGCTGCTGGACGCGGGCGTGCCGCTGAAGTCGCCGGTCGCCGGCATCGCGATGGGCCTCATCCACGAGGGCGGCGAGTACGTCACCCTCACCGACATCCTCGGCGCCGAGGACGCGTTCGGCGACATGGACTTCAAGGTCGCCGGCACCCGCGAGCTGATCACCGCGCTCCAGCTGGACACCAAGCTCGACGGCATCCCCGCCGAGGTGCTGGCCGCCGCGCTGCGCCAGGCCCGCGGGGCGCGGCTGGCGATCCTCGACGTCATGCAGGACGCCATCGAGGGCGCCTCGGAGATGAGCGAGTACGCGCCGCGGATCATCACCATCAAGGTCCCGGTCGACAAGATCGGCGAGGTCATCGGCCCCAAGGGCAAGATGATCAACTCGATCCAGGCGGACACCGGCGCCGAGATCACCATCGAGGACGACGGCACCATCTACGTGGGCGCCACCAACGGCCCGTCGGCCGAGGCCGCCCGCCAGGCGATCAACTCGATCGCCAACCCGCACCTGCCGGAGATCGGCGAGCGCTACCTGGGCACGGTCGTGAAGACCACCACCTTCGGCGCGTTCGTCTCCCTCATGCCGGGCAAGGACGGCCTGCTGCACGTCTCCCAGCTCCGCAAGCTCCACGGCGGGGTGCGGAT
>JAFACJ010000743.1 GCA_023425615.1 Actinomycetes bacterium | reverse complement strand
GGGCCGCGGGTCATCGACTTCGGCATCGCCAGGGCCGCCGACGACACCCACCTCACCCGCACCGGGTACGCGATCGGGACGCCCTCCTACATGGCGCCCGAGCAGCGCGCAGGACGGCGGGACATCGGCCCGGCCGCCGACGTGTACGCCTTCGGCGGCGTCCTGCTGTTCGCCATGACGGGGCGGCCTCCCGCGGGCTCCGCCGGCCTCCCCGGCGGACAGCCGGGGAGGCTCATCCGCGACTGCCTGCGCGATGAGCCCGGCGACCGGCCCACCGCCGAGGAACTCCTCCGGCGCTGCGGCATCCCCGACTCCCCCGACCAGGAGACGACCATGAACCGCGACGGACCACCCGGCCTCCACGTCGGCGACAACAGCGTCGGCAGCGTGTCCTTCGGCGACAACACCTCGTTCGCCGGGGACGTCAACATCGGCACGCACGTCCACGCCGCCCCCGAGTCCGACCCCCTCGCGGCGGGCCTCGCCGCCCTGCACTCGGGCCAGTACGCCTCGGCCGTCACGGAGTTCGAACAGGCGGTCCGCGATCCCGCGCGGGCTGCCGAGGCGCACTTCTCCCTGGCCGTGGCGCTCTTCAACGGGCGCAGGCCGGGCCTGAGCACCCGCGCCGTCGTCAAACGCGCCGAAGGGGAACTCGCCCGGATCCTGCGCGCCGCCCCCGGGCACGCGCCGTCGCTGCTCCTCGAAGCGATCATCAAGGACGACTACTACCTGCCGAACGAGTACGCCTTCGCGGGGCCGAGCCCGCGCGAGCTGTTCCGACTCGCCCTCCCCCGCCTCGATCCGGCGGCCCCGGAGATCACCCTGCTGCTCGCCCATGTGCCGACGCCCACCAGTCCCGCCTGGCGCTACCTGCGGGAGCGCTCGGAAGGAGAGCAACGATGACACACGCCATGGCCCAGCCCCAGGTCCGCCGGCCGGAGATCGTCCAGAACTACTTCGTCGCACCGCCCGACCCGCTGCACCACAGCGCAGGCCGCACCTTCACCGGACTCGGCGCCTGCCTGATCGTCCTCGCCTTCTTCCTGCCCTTCTTCGCCGGCGCCCTCGCCTCCTCCGAGGACCCCTACGCCGGCCGCTCGGCCGGTGAGGAGTTCGGCATCCTCCTGTTCCAGGTCCTGGCCTTCCTGGGCGGCAACCTGCTGGGCTGGCCCGCCCTCGTCTACGGGCTGCGCCGCAGGGCCCTCTACAACCGGCAGGCCGCACCCCTGTCCATGGCGCCCAGCGACGCCGAGATGGACAGGTGGTTCCAGGAGGACCTGGCCGGGCTCAAGGAGTACGCGCTCCGCGAGATCGGCCTGGCCCCCGACACGTTCATCCGCGAGCCGCTGGTCGTCGTGGGCCCCTCGCTGCCCACCGACTACGGGATCGGCAGGGACGGGATCGCCCGCTTCTCCAGCTACGAGGCGATGGTGGTGTGCCTGTCAGAGGCCACGGTCGGCGTGTTCATCTGCGTCATCAGCTCCCTGACCGGGCGCATCACCCTGGAGACCACGCACGAGTTCGCCCTCGCCGACGTCACCTCGATCTCGACGTTCAACGACCGGACCGTGAGCCACGGAGGCGGCGGCTCCGACGGCCGCACCGTGCGCCAGGCCGTCGGCCTGGTCCTGGTGAACTATCTGACCCAGGCCGACGTGAACGTCCGCCAGGAGTTCCGGATCAACCTGAACAACGGCGAGAGCGTCGCGGTCACCGTCGGGTGCCATCTGAACGGGACCAACCTGAGCCACGAGGGCTTCCGGCAGTACATCAAGAAGACGGTGAAGGCGCTGCGCGGCACGCTGCGCGAGATCAAGGGCCGCTGAGCCGGGTTCCCCCGAGCTCTGGAAAGCAATCACTTACTGGCCTAGGCTGCTGGGCCATGAGCACACCGTCGATCTCCGTTCCCGGGCGGGTCGCGCACCCCGAGGCCGCGCTGGAGCGGTACGGGGAGCAGGCCCGGACCTTCCTCGACGCCCTCACCTGGAGCGATCCCACCGCCGACGCGGTCGTCGCGGAACTGGTCGCGAGCGGACGCGGCAAGGGCATGCGGATGATCCGCCAGGGGCTGGCCGAGGGCGTGGAGAGCCTGGAGGACCCCCCGGCCGCGATCGCCGCGCTCTTCGCCGAGATCGACGACCGGCCGTCGTGGCTCGACCCCGGCCTCCTCGACCTCGCCTCCCGCGCCTACTGCCGGCACCCCGTCGCCATCGGCGTCGCGCTCGGCGCCGCCTCCCTGGTCGGCAGCTATGTCAACGGCGCGGCGGTCGAACCGCTCGCGCTGACCCGCAGGTTCACCGACCAGGGCCAGGTGCGGACGTTCGAGACCGCCTCCTGGCTGTGGGCGACGGCGCGGCCCGGCGGCCTCGAGCGCTTCGCCCCCGGGCTCGCCGCCACCGTGCGGGTGCGGCTCATCCACGCGTTCGTGCGCCACCACATCCTCGCCGACCGGCCCTGGGACGCCGAACTGCTCGGCCACCCCATCAACCAGGCCGACTCCGCCTACACCCTGATCGAGTTCAGCCTGATCCCGCTGCGGGTGATGAAGCGCCTCGGCATCCCGCACACCGCGGCCGAACGCGCCGCGATCTACCACCTGTTCCGGTACGTGGGGTACCTGATGGGCATCGACGAGCGGATCCTGCCCCGCGAGGAGGCGGACTTCGTCAGGCTGGAGGAGATCTACCACCTGACCGGCGCCGAACCCAGCGACTACAGCCGCGAACTGGTCGGCGAACTCCTCGACACGATCATGCCGGACACCCTCGCCGACCAGGGCGGCCCGCTCGGCCCGGTCATCCGCCGCGTCGCCCGCCCGATGGGCCACGGCCTGGCCCGCGCCTTCACCGGCGACCGCACCGCCGACCTCCTGAACGTCGAACGCAACGCCTGGCGCCACCTCCCGTCCGTCATCGCCCCGCCCGTCCACCTGGTCAACCGCGTCCAGCGCCTCATCCCCGGCGAACTCGACCGCAAGCTCCGGCGCGGCCTGAAGTTCATCGACACCGGTACCGTCTCCACCGCCCGGCGTCTGGGCATCGCCCATGACCTCGTGGACACCGCCGGCGCCGGCACCGGGGCGGGGCACCCGGCCGTCACCCCCTGACCCCGGCGATGCCAGCCTCGAAGACGCCGCGCGGGAGCCCTTCCCTCAGTCCACCTTCTGGAGGCGGGCGGCCTCGCGTTCGGCTTCGGTGTTGAGTTCCAGGCCGCGGGAGCCAGCGAGCTTCTGCGCCAGGTGCTCGCCGACCGTGACGGGCCCGTACAGGGCGGGGCCGTTGCCGGGGAGCGTCTCGATGAGCGCGTCATGGTTGCCGTCGTGGAAGAACGCGACGGAACGGCGGCGGTACATGCGGCCCTCGGCGTCGATGGGAGCCAGGACGCGGTGCATGGTCGACAGCCAGCGGTCGTTCGTCCAGCGGGCGAGCAGGTCTCCGAGGTTGATGAGCAGGGCTCCCGGGACGGGCACGACATCGTGCCAGCGGCCGTCCTCGTCCAGGATCTGCAGGCCGGGCACCGGATCCGCCCACAGGATCGTGACGATGCCGTAGTCGGTGTGCGCGCCCATGCCGACCTGGCCGGGCTCCAGAGGGCTCCCGTCGTGCGGCATCTGGTAGTTGTTCACCCGCAGGACGTCGATCGAGTGGTCCTCGTAGGGGGCGAAGAAGGCATCGGGGAGACCGAGCGCCTGAGCGAAGATCCCGGTCATCGTCCGGGCGAGCCCCGCGGCGTGCGCGAACCACTCCTTCACGCCGTCCATCGCGCACTCTTCGGGCCACAGGTTCTCGGGGTAGTGCTCCTCGGGCAGGCCGAGGCCGGGGAAGTCGGACGCCTGGCTGCCGATGTTGAACGCCTCGAAGAGGTCGTCGGGGGTGTACACGCCGAGGCTGGAGGTCAGGCGCTCGGTCTTCGGCGCGGTGTAGCCGCGGTTGACGGCGGGCGAGGGCGGCAGGACGGCGCGCTTGCGTTCGGGCGGCAGGGCGAAGAACGCGTCGACCGCCTCGGTGAGGGCGCCGACGGCGGACTCGGGGATGCCGTGCCCGGTGATCTGCATGAATCCGACCTCGCTCGCCGCCCTGTCGACGGCGCGGGCGACGCGCTCGCGGTCGGCGGGGGCGCCGGTGCGGAACGGGGAGATGTCGATGACGGGCACGGCGAGCGTCCCGCCGTCCGTCTGCGCCTTGCTCATGGGGGTCTTCCTTCCGGGCGGCGGTGGCCCTGCGCGCCACACCTCACCCGAAGATAAGTGTCACTTATCAGACCTGGCAAGGGAGACGCCGGTCACCCGCGCGCGGCGCGCTCGGCGTGCGCCACCACGAGGAGGGCGTGCACCGGCCCGTCGTCCACCCGCAGCCAGCGGTGGCGCACCTCGCCCGGATGGAAGATCAGGTCGCCCGGCCCCAGGCGCCACCTGCCGTGCCCCTCCACCTCGACGTCCAGCGCGCCGTCGACGACATAGAGTGCCATCTCGCCCTCGCTCTCGAACCACTCCTCCAGGTACTGGCCCGGCTCGACGCGGTAGTCGAACACCTCCAGCATCCGGTCGGAGCCCGAGGCCATGATCCGGCCCAGCGCCGCGTCCGGCCGGTCGGCCACCGGCAGCAGCCCGCCCTCCGCCGCCCTGACCACCGCGACCCGCCCCGCGGGCCGTGGCAGCAGATCCCCCGGCAC
>JAFACJ010000701.1 GCA_023425615.1 Actinomycetes bacterium | reverse complement strand
GCCGTCGGGGGAGCCGTGGATGCTGCCGGCGTCGAGCTTCACGGCCGTGTCGTAGGCCGGGTCGCCGGACAGGACGAACACCTCCCAGGCGAAGGCGAGGGCGGTGTTGTCGCCGCCCTTCTCCGTCCAGCGCAGGATGTGGCCGTAGGGGTTGGGCTTGCGGGGGTTGACGTTCCCGCCGTTGCCCACGCCGTTGGTCAGGGTGAGGAAGACGTCCTTGTTCTTGGGGTTGACGGCCACCCACTCGGCGCGGTCGAGCTTGGTGGCGCCGAGGGCGTCGGCGGCGGTGCGGGTGCGGATGAGGACGTCGGCCTGGTCCTTCCAGCCGTTGGCGGCGGTCAGGGGGCCCTTGCCGAAGACGAGGGGCAGCCACACGCCGGAGCCGTCGTCGTTGAACTTCGCCACGTACAGGGTGCCGTGGTCCAGGGGGCTCTTGCCGCGCTTGGTCCAGTCGCGCCAGCGGCCCTCGCCGACGAACTTGTAGACGTACTCGCCGTCCTGGTCGTCACCGGAGTAGACGACGACGGTGCCCTTGGACTCGGTGACGGTCGCGCTCTCGTGCTTGAAGCGGCCGAGGGCGGTGCGCTTGACCGGCGCGGAGTGCGGCGCGAACGGGTCGATCTCCACGACCCAGCCGAAGCGGTTGGGCTCCTTGCGGTTCTCGGCCAGGTCGAACCGCTCGTCGGCCTTGTGCCACCGGTAGGTGGTGGTGGCGCTCACGCCGTACCGCTTCTCCTCGGCGCTCGCCGTCCAGGAGGCGTCGTCGGTGCCGAAGTAGCCGTTCCAGTTCTCCTCGCAGGTGAGGTACGTGCCCCACGGGGTGAAGCCGCTGGAGCAGTTGTTCAGGGTGCCCCTCGGCGAGCCGGCGGCCCGCAGTTCGGCGTGCTCGGCGGAGACGGGGCCGGAGAACTTCACCGGGGTGTCGCCGGTGATGCGGCGGTTGTAGAGGGAGTCGACGTTCTTCCACTTGCCGCTCTTGCGGTCGCGCTGGACCTTCACGACGCTGACGCCGTGCGCGGCGAGGGCCTTGGCGACCTTCTCCTTGGTGATGACGGCGTCGCCGTCGGTGTAGAGGCCGACGGTGTCGACGTACTCGTGGTTCACCGCGAGCAGGCCGGAGTCGTGGCCGAGCGGGAACAGGTGCATGCCGTCGTGGTGGGCGCCGATCTGCCGCGCCTGCTCGTCGGCGGTGTTGGAGGCGTCCTTCTTGAAGGCGGGGCCGCGTGACAGCAGCGGGGTGCCCCACGGGATGAGCACCTGTGCGGTGTAACCGGCGGGGACGACGATGGCGTCGGCGGTGCCGGCGGGCACGGCCTCGAACCCCAGCAGGCCCTTCTCCGGCTTGCCGGGCTTGCCGGGCTTGGCGCCGTGCGGAGAGGCGACCGCGGCGGCGGCGAGGCCGCCCGTCATGAAGCCGGCGGCGGCGACGACGGTGCCGCCCTTGAGCAGGGAGCGCCGGGACATGATGTCCCGGATGTGCGGGTTGGCGGAAGGGTTGGACGGGATGTCGTCCGGGTCGACGTCGGCGTTGACGCGCGTCATGGGCGGGAACCTCGTGTTTCGCCGTGGCTTGGTGGGTGCTTCTGAGGTTGGAGGTGTGAAATGTCCACTTCGGAAAGGTCGGGTGAACGCCCGACGAAAGGCCAGGCCAACAAATGCCGGCCCCCGCGCGTCCAAGATCTGGACATCGGCCTTATCTCCCGGGTGGTGCGTCCGTGCCCTTCACGCTGAGCCATATCGCGGCGGTCCTGCCGCTGCGCTCCCGGTTCCTGATGCCCTCGGCGCTGGTGGTCGGGTCGACGGTGCCGGACGTGCCGCTGTTCGTGCCGCTCAGTGACAGGCCCACCACGCACAGCCCGCTCGGACTGGTGACCTGGGACCTGGCCCTCGGGCTCGCGGTGCTCGCGGTGTTCCACCTGGTGCTGAAACGGCCGCTGGTCGCGCTGTGCCCGGGGGCGCTGCGCGACAGGCTGGATCCGGTCGCCGGCGGGCTGACCTGGAAGAAGGGGCTGCCGGCCGCGGTGCCGTCGCTGCTGCTGGGGGCGGTGACGCATCTGGCCTGGGACGCCTTCACCCATCTCACCGGGCCGGGCATCAAGGCGTTCCCCGAGCTGACCACGGTCGTGGGCGGGCTGGCCGTCTACCGCTGGGCGCAGTACGGGTCGGGCGTGGCCGGCGGTCTCGCCGTCGCCGTCTGGGCGGTGTGGTGGACGCGGCGGGCGCGGCGCGTCCCGTCCGCGGGGATACCCGGGTGGGCGCGGGCGGTGACGCTGGCCGGCGTGGTAGCCGCCGTGGCCGCGGGCGTCGCGCTCACGATGCTTGTGCGGGTCCCGCCCACGGCCTACGCGCGGCTCAGATACTCCGTCACCGACTCGATGGTCCTCGTCGGCTGCTGGCTGGCGGCGTACGCGCTGGTCTACTGGTCGACGGTGAAGATGACGGCGCGGCCCGCGACCGCCGACCGGGAGAAGAAGGAGACGAGGTCGGTGAACGTCTCCCAGGTGTAGGTGAAGTCCTCCGGCCCGTGGGGACCCGTGTAGTCGGTGTCGGCGAGCTTCTCGTAGCGCTCGCGCAGCCGTGCCTCGTCCCATTCGGCGAGCGCGACGGCCAGTTCCTTCACCTGCTCGGGCGCCACATAGCTGACGATGTAGCCCTCGCCCTCGTGGAAGTGCTCACCGCCGAGCACCGCCATGCTGAGCGGGTAGTCGTCGCCGTCGAGGGTGCCGTCGGTCAGGCAGCGGTGCAGCGCGTCCCACGCCTTGTCGCTCTCCAGCACATCGAGCTGCTCCCACTGGGTCTCCTCGATCTCCTCGACGAAGGCCATCACCTCGGCGTCGTCCGTGGTCTCGTGGAGTCGGTCCTCCAGCTCGGCGGTCAAGGCGAAGTGCACACCCAGGCTCAAAACAATCCCTTTCACGACGTATCACCAGAACGCTACAACGCAGCCGTGGCCTTCCGGTGACATCGCGGAGAACCCGAACACACCCCGTGCCGAATCGTGATCGCCGCCCTCGGGGAGGCGCGCCCGCGGCCGTTCACTCCCGGAGCACCCGCAGGTCGCCGGCGCCGCGCAGTTC
>JAFACJ010000688.1 GCA_023425615.1 Actinomycetes bacterium | reverse complement strand
ACTCATGCTGTGTGCTCGGAGAGCAAGGAGGGAGCATGCCGCTGTGCCTATTCCCTGAGGGTGCCGGCGTCGATGGTCCGGAGGTCTCCTGGTCCTACAGCGGTTTCCACACCTTCCGACAACGCCTGGCCCAGGCCGAGGGCTTCGCACTCACCGAGATGCACGGCTTCGGCGGAGGGCGCCCGTGAAACGACGTCACCACCCCGCTGAAGCCATTCCTTCGGCACTCGGACTGGGAAGGCGAACTCTCGACAGCCGAGTGCGCCGCGATCATGCCCCGGTTGGAGACCCTCCTCTGCCAATGGCAGGGCGAACACGATGACCCGCTCCTGCAACGGCGTGCCGAGGATCTCCGCGACCTGTTGGCGGTTCTACGGTTCTGTCTGGATAAGAACGTCTCACTGGTGTTCGCCTGACTTCGGCGGTGGCCCGTCGCCGACCAGGGCCAGGGCCGCCGGTTGGTCGAGCGAGCCGCTGGGGGCTCCGCTGCCCCCAGACCCCCGCGCACCAGAGCACTCATCCGCGCGGGAAGCTCCGTCACCACGTCCCGCCGTTCGCGCGGATGAGCGCTCTGGACCGGCGACCAAGGTGCGGGTGGTCGTCACGTCTGTTCCCTGACGGCCCGGTCTCGGAGGTGCCCGCGGTCACGGGGCGATGGGTGTGCTCATTCGGGCTGACGGCAGTGACGGCAACAGCACCGGACGGCGGAGGCCGGAGGACTCGTGAGCTCTGGGGGAGAGCCGTTGATCTTCGGGCGGCCGAACTGATAAAGGTGCGGTTTCTGCGCCCCGGCTTGTTCCGTCTCTGTTCCGGTGGAGCGTCGAAGATCTCCGAAAGCGTTGGCAAGTGCCGAAAGCTCGAAGAGCAGGCCAGAGGCGGTTTCGGGGATCTGCCGCAGGTCGGGAAAAGGGTGCGAGCAGAACCCGGCTTACAGGCCGACTCGTCCGCCGCTACGGGTGTGTGGCGTGGGCGAGTCTGCTCCTCTGGTGTCTTCCAGTCGGCATGTAGCGCGACATGTGTCGGCTTCCTGAGTTCATCACTGGGGCTCCGCCGTCCCCAGACCATGCCTGTGTGGCCCTTCGGCGGCTTCTTGGCGGGGGGTTCATGGCTTTGGGCTCTTGGTGTTCACGGATGTGCGGTAGACGTGCCAGTCGTAGATGCCGTCGCTTCCGTCGAGGTCGTCGTACCAGTAGGCGGTGACTTCGACGGTGTCGTCGTGGGTGGTGATTCCCCAGATCGTCCAGTCTGGGTCTCCTTCGAGGCCTGAGGCCTCGTCTTTGACTTTTGTGGGGATGGGCATTTTGGAGCGCGACCAGATGCCGTCGGTGAGGATGAGGACGTAGGGGCGGTCGGTGCCAACCCATACGCTTCCGTCGGCGGCCACGGCTATGTTCGTGAAAAGTGCGTCTGTCTTCGGTGTGTGGTCGGTCCAGTGTGTTCCATCGTGGTGGAGTACCTTTTTCTCTGAAATCGCCCACAGGCTTTCGGGGGCTTCTGAGTCGATGTCGATGAGTTCGGTGTCCGCTCTGAGGTCGTCCCACACGCCGTTCTTCCACCGCAGTACCGTGCGGTGTTCTCCGTGGGAGAGGGTCCAGGCGTTCTGCGGGTCTGCCGTCGTCACGTCCCAGATGTTGTCGAGGGTCGTCATCGTCTTCCAGGAGCGGCCGTCCCAGCGGCAGACCGATTTGTATCCGGCCGCCCAGATGTTGTCGCTTGCCGTGGCATCGGCGGCCCAGGGGTGGTCCTCGTCTGCGGGGCCGCCTAGCGTGGTCAGATGGATCTTCTTGCCGTCTTTGATCTCCGCGCGGCCGGATTCGATCTTGAAGGCCACGCCATCGGGAAACGTCAGGCTGGGCTCTGCTCCGTCAGCCCACACCGTGCCGCGGTGCTCCCAGCTCACCGTGCGCTCCGGCAGGCCGCTCGGCGGGAGGTCCTTCGGCGGCTCGGGGGTGAAGGCGGTGCAGCCGGACGCACCGATGACCACGGCGAAGAACAGACACGCATGGGAGACGCGGGTCTTCTCTCGAAGACGGATCACGGCGAGCCTGCCCTTCGGGGGGTGAAGATCGACAGCCGATCACGCCGAACCGTACTTCAGGAGCCCGCGATGGCGAAGCGGAACCTTCGTGCGTCTCGGGCCGAGAACAAGCGGTCCGGGAAGCATCACTGCGATGACTCCCCGAATCCGTCTTTCGATCTGACGCAGGTGTGCGGATTCGTCTTCGTCAGGGGACGTTGAGGGCGGTGGCCAGGGCGGTGGTCTGGGCTCGCAGGTAGTCGCGGGAGACGGGTGCCTTCGCTTCGACGACGTCGAAGCCGTGGTAGGCGCCGGGGACGATGTGCAGGGTGCAGGGGACGCCGGCCTGGCGGAGCCGGTCGGCGTAGGCGGTGTCCTCGTCGTGGAAGAGGTCGTTGGTGCCGACGCCGATCCAGGCGGGTGCCGTGCCCGACAGGTCGTCGTGGCGGGCGGGTGCCGCCAGCGGGGGGACGGGGCCCGCGGCGGCCGTGCCGAGGTAGGCGCGCCAGCCGAACCGGTTGCTGGTGTTGTTCCACATGCGCAGCCGGCGGGTGTCGATGTCGGTGCGGGCCGCGGTCCTGTCGTCGAGCATGGGGTAGGACAGCAGTTGCAGCGCCGGGCGGATCGTGTCGCGTTCTCTGGCCAGGAGGGCGAGGGCCGCGGCCAGTCCGCCGCCGGCGCTGGCTCCGCCGATCGCGATCCGTCCGGCGTCGACGTCGGGCCGGGCGGCCAGCCAGCGCAGCGCGGTGTGGCAGTCCTCCAGCGGCGCGGGGAAGGGGTGTTCGGGCGCGAGCCGGTATTCCACCGAGGCGACGAGGATGCCCAGCCGCGCGGCCCAGTGCCGGCAGAGGCGGGTGTCCTGCAAGGCGTTGCCGATCACCATTCCGCCGCCGTGGATCCACAGCAGCGCCGGTGCGGGATGCCGTGGCACGGGCGGCCGGAACAGCCGGACCGTCACGTCGCCGTCGATCCGTACCGTCTGCGTCCCCGACCGTGACACGAGCCCGGCGAGCCGGGTGCCCGCCCGCAGCAGCCGCAGGTTGCGCGGGCCGACGGTGGTCCGCGGCAGGAACCGCGCGGCTCTCAGGTGCGGATGGAAGACCGGCTCGGACATCGTCGCTCCTTCCGTCGGACCGCTCATCGTAGACGCCTCCCTCGCGGAGGCGGCGGTCGCGGTCGTCAGTTCAGGGCGCCGGTGGCGACGGTCGCGGTGACGCCTCCGTCGACGAGCAGGTCGGCGCCGGAGATGAAGGAGGCGGCGGGGCCGAGGAGGAACTCGGCGGCGGCGGCGATGTCGGCGGGGGTGCCGGCGCGCCGGGCGTTGGAGGCGTCGATCATCATGCGCATGACTTTGCCGTTCTCGCTGTCGAGTTCGGCTCGGCCCATGGGGGTGGTGATGATGCCCGGGCTGATGGAGTTGACGCGGGCTCCGCGGGCGCCCCAGGTGGTGCTGGCGGCCTGGACGCGCAGGTGGTTGGCGCGTTTGGCGAAGCCGTAGGCGGCGCCGCTGCTGCCGTGGAAGTTCTCCTCCGCGCACAGGGGCAGGGACAGCAGTTCGTCGGTCGGGGTGTTGGCCAGCTGGAGTGCCTGTTCACCGGTGAAGGCGGGCTGCATGTGGCCGGCCATGCTGGAGATGACCAGTCCGGCGCCTCCGGCGGCGATGACCCGGCCGAACTCCTCAAGGACCAGGGCGACGCCGAGCAGGTCGACCGCCAGGATCGCCGGGACCGGCGCCTGGACCGGTGACAGGCCCGCGGTGTGCACGACGGTGCGGACCTCGCCGAGTTCGGCGGCACGCCGTGCCAGTGCCGCCACCGACGCGCGGGAGGCGACGTCCGCCGGCTGGGCCGTCACCCGGTAGCCCTCCCCTTCGAGCAGGCTCGCCGCCGCCGTCAGCGTCGCCTCGTCGTGGTCGGCGAGCAGCAGCCGGGCGCCGGGGCCGATACGGCGGGCGATCTCCTGCCCCATTCCTCCGGTGCCGATGACCACGGCCACCTGCCGGTCCATGTGCTCTCCCCTCGCTCGACTGCACGCACCATAATCCGACATCTGCCGCTTATACAACACCTGACGGTTAAGTACTCTGGACGGGTGACCGCCGAGCCCTCCCAGGACCGCCGCGCCCGCCGCACCCGCGCGGCGCTGCACGCC
>JAFACJ010000657.1 GCA_023425615.1 Actinomycetes bacterium | reverse complement strand
CGGGCCGCCCGGCCGCCACGGTGCGTTCGGCGCCGTCGGGACGCTTGTGGTCCTCGCGGTCGGCGTGACGGCGGCGGGAGGGAAACAGGAACATCGAGCCTCCGGGGGGTGACTACGTTGTGTAGTGACCTTAACCCGGAGGGTCTCGGATGTGTGCGCCAGGTAACCGGACCGTCTCTCTCAGGTGAGGCGCACGGGGTTGAACAGGTCGGCGTAGATGAGCAGCGCGCCCATGACGAGCAGCACCGCGCTCATCGCGTAGGTGAGCGGCAGCAGCTTGGCGACGTCGACGTAGCCGGGGTCGGGGCGGCGCAGCACCCGGGCGGCGCCGCGCTTGATCCCCTCCCACAGGGCGCCGGCGATGTGGCCGCCGTCCAGCGGCAGCAGCGGGATGAGGTTGAACATGCCGACCGCGAAGTTGATGGAGGCCAGCAGCGCCACGAACCAGGCGACCTTCTCCAGGCCGGGGTGCTCCGAGGCGAGGATCTCCCCGCCCAGCCTGCTGGCGCCGACCACGCCGATCGGGCCCTCGGGGTCGCGCTCCTCGCCGCCGAAGGCGGCCTGCCAGACGCCGACCATCTTCTGCGGCATCTGGACGAACGCCTCCAGGGTGCGGGTGGTCATCTGCCCCATCTGGGAGGCGACGTCGCCGGGACCGCCCTGCACCCGGTCGATCAGGGGGCTGATGCCGAGGAAGCCGACCGTCACGGTCTTGTCGGGGTCGTCGAGGTCGGCGAGCTGGTTGGCGGTGAGGTGCAGGGTGACCGGGATCTCCCTGCCGTCGCGGGACACGACCGCCTGCACGGTCCTGTCGGCGGAGCCGCGGATGAGGAGTTGGAGCTGGGCGTAGTCCTCGATCTTCCGTCCGTCGAAGGAGACGAAGGTGTCACCGGGCCGCAGCCCGGCCTTGGCGGCGGGCGTGGACTCGGCGGTCTCCTCGGGCGTGCACTCGCGCAGCGACCCGTCGGCGTTGTAGGCGTCCTTGGCCGCGATGGTGCACTTGGAGATGGAGGAGACGGTGGGCGTCGCCTGCATGGTGCCGATCCCCATGATCAGCACCGCGAAGAAGACCACCGCGAGCAGCAGGTTGGCGGCGGGCCCGGCGAACATGATGAGCAGCTTCTGCCACCACTTCTTGCCGTAGAAGACACGGTCGCGGTCATCGGGCCGCACCTCTTCGAGCGCGCCCTCCCTGGCGGAGTCGATGAGCATCTGGAAGCGGCCGGTGGAGGCGTTGCGGAGCATCCCCTCGGGGTCGTCCTTGCGGGGCGGCAGCATGCCGATCATCCTGATGTAGCCGCCGAAGGGGAACCATTTGATCCCGTACTCGGTCTCCCCGCGCCGCCAGGACTTCAGCGTCGGCCCGAATCCCACCATGTACTGGGTGGTGCGGACGCCGAAGAGCTTGGCGAACGACAGATGCCCCAGTTCGTGGAAGGCGATCGAGGCCATCAGCAGCACGAAGAAGAGCAGCGCACCGCCGAGGACGATCAATGTCTCCATGTGTCAACGACCCCAGTCCGCTCCGGTGGAGGGAGGTTTCCACCCGTTTCCCGGTGCCAGCGTAAGCGATGGAGGGGGTTCCGGCTTCGGCTCGGCGGAGCGGAGGACGAGATCGTGCCGTCCGGCGATGAGCTCCTGGAGCCGGATCTTGGCCCGGATCGGGGGGCGGCGCAGCAGCCGGTCCCGCCGCAGCGCCTGCCGGTACCGCGCGGAGCCTTCGGGGTAGCGCCAGCGGGCCCAGGGCGAGCCGGGCCTGGCCAGCCGCACCGCTCCGACGACCGGCAGCAGGGGCAGGAACAGGCCGGTGAGCCCGGTCCAGATCTTGCCCTTGAGCAGGCAGACGACGGCGAGGACCAGGTTGAGCGCCAGGCTCAGCGCGAACAGCCACACCCGCACCCGCTCGGGCCCGGCGAAGACGGCGACGCCGACGGGCCTGACGCCCAGCAGCAGCAGCCCGGTCAGCGCGATCGCGACGAACACCGCGTCCACGCTGGCCCGCCCTTCCTCGGCCCAGTAGACGTCGCGCAGGTGCAGGATGAGCGCGAACTCGTCGAGGACGAGCGCCGCGCCGATGCCGAACAGGGCGGCGGCCACGGCGTAGGCGGCGCGGTGGTCCTCGGGGATGGCGAACGAGGAGATGCCCGCGCAGACCATGAGCACCACCCCGAAGACGACGTGGTGGATGTGGACGTCGCCGGCCGTGACGTTGCGCAGGAATCCGCCGCGCCCGTCGCGGATCAGCCGGACGCTGAGCCGGGTGCACAGGAAGGTCAGGATGAAGGAGACGAAGAAGCAGAAGAGGGGCAGGCGGCCCGGCTCCAGCACCCTGCTGTCGAACAGATCCCACACGGGCCACCCCCGAGACCTCACTGGTCGCTGATTTCACACTATTTGTCAGGACATAGCCTGAATCTGAACTCAAGGGGGGAACTGGAATGAACTCCGTGGACCGTCCAGCGCACGTCAGCGTGCGTTCAGCCACGGGAAGCACGCCGTCAGGCGCGTCTCCCGCCGTGGACCGTCCAGCGCGCGCCGGCGCGCGTTCGGCGGTGGACCGGTGCGAGCCGGCCGGACGGGCCTGGATCGCCGAGGCGATCCGCAAAGTGGAGGCCGACAGCAACCGGAGCGCGGACACCCATCTGCACGTGTTCCCGCTTCCCCCGGAGTGGGGGATCGACCTCTATCTGAAGGACGAGTCCGTCCACCCGACGGG
>JAFACJ010000524.1 GCA_023425615.1 Actinomycetes bacterium | reverse complement strand
GGCCCGGCGGCGTCCGGGAGCCGGGGGCGCGGCGCCTCCTCCCCGGCGGGCCCGGCGGCGTCCGGGAGGCGTGCCCGCAGGGCTTCGACCTCGGCGCGCAGGGCGCGCAGCTCGGTGAGGACCAGGGTGTCGGTGTGCCGTTCGCGCTCGTCGAGCTTCTCCAGGTCCTCGTGGATCTCGCCGATGACCTGCGGCTCCATCGCGCTGACGGTGATGGCGATGAAGAGGTTCAAGACCACGAACGTCGTGGCCAGGATGTAGAGGACGAAGAACACCCAGGCGTAGGACTGCTCGGCCATGACCCCGCGGGCGATCTCCGACCAGCCGTCCGCCGTCATGATCTGGAAGAGCGTGAACGCCGACGCGCCGAGGCCGCCGAAGTTCTGCGGGTCGGTGGCCGAGAAGAGCCTCGTGGCCATGACGGCCGAGACATAGAGGATCAGCCCGAGCAGCCCGGTGATCGACGCCATGCCCGGCAACGCCCCCAGCAGGGCCGAGACCACCCTCCTCATACTGGGGACCGCCGAGACCAGCCGGAGCGCCCGCAGCACCCGCAGCGCCCTGAGCACCGACAGGCCGCCGCCCGCGGGGAGCACGGCGATGGCGATGACGGCCAGGTCGAAGCAGTTCCACGGATCGGCGAAGAACCGCACCCGGTGCGCGTAGAGGCGCAGGAGGAGCTCGGTGACGAAGATCCCGAGGGCGGCCCTGTCGACGACGTGAAGGAGGAGTCCATACTCCTCGACCAGCCTCGGCGAGGTCTCGCAGCCGAGCGTCGCGGCGTTGATGAGGATGACCGCGATGATGGACTGCTGAAAACGGCGGGATTCGACGAGCGTGCGGACACGTGCACGTCCGGGCACTGAGCGGCTCCAGGTCGCGGCCGGCGTTGAATAATTACAAATGTAATAGTAGCTCTGTCAGTCGTTCACCGAAGCCGCCCCGGGCGGGCCGGGAGGAGGAATCCGTGATCTTCAACCGCATTCTAGGCGGCCTCGGCGTGGGCGGCCCCTCGGTCGACACCATCCTTGCCGCGCCCGCCTGCCTGCCCGGCGGGCGGCTCAGCGGGCAGGTGCACATCAAGGCCGCCGACTACCCGGCCGAGATCCAGCGGATCACGCTCGGACTCGTCACCCGGATGGAGTCAGAGCACGGGGACGAGGAGACGAACGCCGCCGTCGAGTTCCACCGTGTCGACGTGGCGGGCGCCTTCCGGCTCCAGCCCGGCCGGGACCAGAGCGTCACGTTCGCCTTCGAAGTGCCCTGGGAGACGCCCCTGACCTCGGTGCACGGGAGCCACCTGCACGGCATGTCCGTCGGCGTCCGCACCGAGCTCGCCATCGCCAGGCCCGTCGACAAGGGCGACGACTGACGAAGGCCGGGCCGGTGGGCGATAAGCCGGGAGAGCCGGTGCCCGGGGGGCGCGGGGGGTGGGTGGTGAGCCAGGAGAGGGTGTCGCCGGGGGCGGGCGGGGAGCCGGAGAGGGGGAGCGCTACCTGGACGGACGTGCCGTCGTCCGAAGGGGGCCGGGTGAGGGTGACGGTGCCGCCGTGCAGGGTGGCCTGCTGGTGGACGAGGGTGAGGCCGAGGCCCGAGCCGGGGCTGTCGGGGCGGCGGACGAACCTGTCGAAGACCTGGGCGCGGCGGTCGGCGGGGATGCCGGGCCCGTGGTCGCTGACGGTCAGGAGCGCCGTCGTCGCCGTGCGGTGCAGGGTGAGGACGATGGAGGCGCGGCGCGATCCGTCGGTTCCGTGGACCGCGGCGTTGTCGAGCAGGTTGTCCAGGACCAGGCGCAGTCCCTCGGACCAGCCGCGGACCGTCACCGGGACGGGCAGGTCGGCGACGATCTCGGCGTGGGGGTGGCGTCTGCGCGCGTCCTCGACCGCGGTGTCGGCGAGGGCCGAGAGCTCCACGTCGGTGAACGCGTGCGGGTCGAGGAGCTCGCCCCTGGCCAGCTGCCGCAGCATGGTGATCAGGCGCTGCATCCGCGCCTGCTCGGCGGTGAGGTCGTCGAGGATCTCCCTGCGGTCGTCCTCCGCCAGGTTCGGGTGAGTCAGCAGGCCGATGTTGGCGCCCATGCTGGTCAGCGGGGTGCGCAGTTCGTGCGCCGCGGTGGCGGCGAAGGCGCGTGCCGTCTCCAGCGCCTCGCCGGTGCGGACGACGGCGCTGTCCCGGCGGTCCAGCAGCTCGTTGACGAGGCGGGCGAGGTCGTCGATCTCGGTGACCTGGGAGGAGGTCGGCAGCCGTCCACCGCCGGGCCGCAGGTCGATGCGGGACATCTCACGGCTCAGCCGGGACAGCGGCCGGACCGCCACCCTGCCGAGGCCGAAGCCGACGACGACGCCGAGCAGCGCCGCCACCAGCACCGCCAGCAGCACCCGGCGCCGCAGCCTGGTGATCTGCCCGGCGACCTCGGCCTGCGGCTCGAAGACCCACAGCATGCCGAGTCTGCCGTTCTTGCCCAGTTCGGCTCCGGCGTACCGCCACCGGCCGTCGGGGCTGGAGGCGGGGCCGGTGGCCGGGCCGCGCGGAGGCTCCCCCGGGACCTCGCCGATGGCCAGCGGCTCGGCCCCGTTCGGCACGATGAGGACACCGCCGGAGCCGTTGTCGGCGGCCGCGCTGACCCGTCGCTCGGCGCGGCCCCCCGTGCGGCCCTGTACGACGCTCCGCTGGGCGTAGGTGGTGGCCAGCGGGTCGAGCGCCTGGAGCCGCACGGTGAGCCGGCGGTCGCGCTCGGCCTCCAGCCCGCCGGCCGCCACCCGCAGCACCAGCAGCCCGGACAGCGCCACCAGCGTCGGCACCAGCAGCGCGACGCACACGGTGAACCGGGTGGAGAGCTTCATGGAAGCTCCTCCCGCAGGACATAGCCGACGCCGCGGACGGTGTGCAGGATCCGGGGTTCTCCCCCTGCCTCCAGCTTGCGGCGGAGGTAGCCGACGAACGTCTCGACGGCGTTGTCGGTGACCGCGAAGTCATAGCCCCAGACCCGCTCCAGCAGCGAGCCGCGCGACAGCACGATCCCCACGTTGCGGGACAGGACCTCCAGCAGGTCGAACTCGCGTCTGGTCAGCTCCAGTTCCCGGGTGCCGAGCCAGGCCCGCCGGGTGGGCGGGTCGAGCACCACCGAG
>JAFACJ010000480.1 GCA_023425615.1 Actinomycetes bacterium | reverse complement strand
CATCTGGCCTGGTCGGCGGGCCCGCACGCCTGCCCGGGGCGCGTCCCCGCCCGGCTGATCACCCGCACCGCCGTCGAGACCCTGCTGCACCGGCTGCCGGGTATCGCCCTCACCGTCCCCGCCGACGCCGTGCCCCTGGCGCCGTCGCCGTGGACCCGCTGCCCGGCCGCGCTGCCCGTGTCCTTCCCCGTACCGGCCGCCGCCGACACCACACCTTCACCCGCGAAAGGCAGCCCATGACCACTGAGAGCGCCGTCGAACCCGCCGTCCCCACCGTCGTCCTCGACCCGACCGGCGCCGACCACCACGGTGAGGCGGCACGGATGCGGGAGCTCGGCCCCGTCGTGCGGATCGTGCTGCCCGGCGACGTCCCCGCCTGGGCGGTCACCCGGCACGAGCTGGTCGCCGAGCTGGTGCGCGACCCGCGGGTGAGCAAGGACTGGCGGAACTGGACCGAGATCAAGGAGGGCCGGATCGGCGCGGACTGGCCGCTCATCGGGATGGTCGCGGTCACCAACATGGTCACCGCCGACGGCGCCGAGCACCACCGGCTGCGGCGGCTGGTCACCCAGACCCTCACCCCGGCGCGGGTACAGGCGCTGGAGCCGCGGGTCACCGAGATCGTCTCCGGTCTGCTGGACGGGCTGCCCGGGCACGCCGGCGCCGACGGCGTGGTGGACGTGCGCGCCCATCTGGCGGTCGAGGTGCCGATGCAGGTGATCTGCGAGCTCACCGGCGTCCCCGCCGCCGAGCGGCCGCGGCTGCGGGAGCTGGTCGACAGCATCTTCCGCACCACGACCGCGCCCGAGGAGGTGCTGCGGGTGCAGGCCGACATCTTCCGGCTGCTGGGCGATCTGATCGCGCTGCGCACGGCCGAGCCGGGCGAGGACCTCACCAGCGCGCTCATCGCCGCGCGGGCCGCCGACCCCGAGGCGCTCTCGGATGAGGAGCTGGCCGGGACGCTGTGGCTGATGCTGGCGGCGGGGCACGAGACCACGCTCAACCTCATCGCCAACGCGGTGCGTGCGCTGCTCACCCACCCCGGTCAGCGCGCCCTGGTCGAGCGCGGCGAGGCCGGCTGGGACGCGGTGGTCGAGGAGACCCTGCGCTGGGACGCCCCGATCGGCAACTTCATGGCCCGCTACCCGCTGGAGGACCTGACCATCGAGGGCGTCACCATCCCGGCGGGCGACGCCGTCCTCGCCCCCTACAGCGGGGTCGGGCGGGACGAGGCGCAGCACGGGCCGGACGCCGCGGTCTTCGACCTCACCCGCGACCAGGCCAGGAACCTGGCGTTCGGCGGCGGCCCGCACATCTGCCTGGGCGCCCCGCTGGCCCGGATGGAGGCGCGGATCGCGCTGGAGGGGCTCTTCACCCGGTACCCGGGGCTGGCCCTCGCCGTCCCGGCGCAGGACCTGGTCCCGCTGGAGTCGTTCTTCTCCAACGGCCCGCAGACCCTGCCCGTCACCCTTTAGGGTCCGGTACCTGGCCCACTTGAAGTTACCGGTGGGTCAGGTACCGTGCGAGACATGACGCACGAGGTGTTCAACCAGGTCCCCCCGCTGGCCGGCCACGATCTGGCCGAGGATCCCGCCCTGCTGGACGGGCTGCGCCGGGAGGGGGCCGGCTGGGCCGCCGAGGAGCTGCACGCCCTGGGGCGGCTCGCCGGGACCGAGGAGGCGCAGGAGCACGGGCGGCTCGCCAACGAGTACCCGCCGGTGCTGCGCACCCACGACCGGTACGGGCACCGCATCGACGAGGTGGAGTTCCACCCCTCCTGGCACCGGCTGATGCGTACCGCCGTCGAGCACGGGCTGCACGGGCGTCCCTGGCGCGATCCGCGTCCCGGCGCGCATGTGGCGCGGGCCGCGAAGTTCTACACCTGGCGGGTGGACGCCGGGCACGGCTGCCCGATCTCGATGACGTACGCGTCCGTTCCCGCGCTGCGCCTCCAGCCCGACCTCGCCGCGCGGTACGAGCCGCTGCTGACGGCCGAGGAGTACGACTTCGGGCTGCGCGCGCCGCTCGGCAAGCGCGGCCTCATCGCGGGCATGTCGATGACCGAGAAGCAGGGCGGCTCGGACGTCCGCGCCAACACCACCGCCGCGACGCCGCAGGCCGACGGCACGTACCGGCTCGTCGGGCACAAGTGGTTCACCTCCGCGCCGATGTCCGATGTGTTCCTCACCCTCGCCCAGGCGCCCGGCGGCCTCACCTGCTTCCTCGTCCCCCGCGTCCTGCCCGACGGCACCCGCAACCCGCTGCAGATCATGCGGCTGAAGGACAAGCTCGGCAACAAGTCGAACGCCTCGTCGGAGATCGAGTACCACGGCGCCCACGCCTGGCGGGTCGGCGACGAGGGCCGCGGTGTGCGCACCATCATCGAGATGGTCAAAATGACCCGTCTGGACTGCCTCATCGGCGCGGCGGCGGGCATGCGGCAGGGCGTGACGGTCGCCGCCCACCACGCCGCCCACCGCAGGACGTTCGGCAGGACCCTCTCCGACCACCCCCTGATGCAGAACGTCCTCGCCGACCTCGCCGTCGAGTCGGAGGCCGCCACCACCCTCATGCTCCGCCTGGCCGGAGCCGTCGACCGCGGCGAGTCCGACTTCAAGCGCCTGGCCCTGGCCGTCGGCAAGTACTGGGTCACCAAGCGCTGGCCCGCCCACGCCGCCGAATCCCTGGAGTGCCTGGGCGGCAACGGCTACGCCGAGGAGTCCGGTATGCCCCGCCTCTTCCGTGAGTCGCCCCTCAACTCCATCTGGGAGGGCTCGGGCAACGTGGCGGCCCTCGACGTCCTGCGCGCCATGCTGAAGGAGCCGAACGGCGTCCCCGCCTTCTTCGCCGAGGTCGAACTCGCCTCCGGCGCCGACCCCCGCCTCGACGCCGCCGTCCGCCGCCTCAAGGACTCCCTCACCGACGCCTCCACCCTGGAACTCCGCGCCCGCCGCGTCGTGGAGCACCTCGCCCTCGTCCTCCAGGGCTCCCTCCTGGTCCGCCACGGCCACCCCGCCGTCGC
>JAFACJ010000452.1 GCA_023425615.1 Actinomycetes bacterium | reverse complement strand
CCCGTCGTCAGCAGAAACCTATCCACCCACCCCAAATCGACCTGCCTCGCCCGAGAGGCACCACTTCGTGATCGTCACCCGCCGGATCGCGGGTGCGCCGACCCGGGCATGCCCGATAGGACACCGTTTTGAGCCCTTGATAACGCCCGCTCCCGTCCTTCGCCGCCCGCGATGCGGGTCTCGCGCTGGACTCCTGCACGATCGAGGTGACCGACGGCGATCCGGTGACGGTGGGCGCGGTCGCCTCGGTGAGCGGCACGGACGTCCAGCTCGCCGAGAGGCCGGCCGTCACGAGTCCGTCACGGCCGGGCACGGTGGTCAGCGCGGCTCGCGGTCGTCGGCGATGCGGGCGTGCTCCTCACGTAGCCGGCGTTTGAGGACCTTGCCCGAGGGGTTCTTGGGCAGCGTGTCGGCGATGACGACGTACTTCGGCGTCTTGAAGCCGGCCAGTTTGGCGCGGGCGTGCCCGGAGACCTGCTCGGGGGTCAGCTCCACGCCGGGCTTCGGCACCACGACGGCGGTGACGGCCTCGACCCAGCGCGGGTGGGGGACGGCGAAGACCGCCACCTCGGCGACGCCGTCGAGGGTGTAGATCGCCTCCTCGACCTCGCGGGTGGCGACGTTCTCACCACCGGTCTTGATCATGTCCTTCTTCCGGTCGACGACGTAGAGGTAGCCGTCCTCGGTGAGATATCCGAGGTCGCCGGAGTGGAACCAGCCGGTGCGGAACGCCTCCGCGGTCTTCTCCGGCTGCTTGTAGTAACCGAGCGTGGCGTGGGGTGTGCGGTGCACGATCTCGCCGATCGTCCCGGCCGGCACGGGGACGTCGTTGTCGTCGACGATCCTGGTCTCCACGTTGAGCGCGGCCCGCCCCGCGGAGCCTGCGTGGGAGACCTGCTCCTCAGGGCCGAGCAGGGTGCCGAGCGGGGCGATCTCGGTCTGCCCGTAGAAGTTCCAGAGCCGCACGCCGGGGAGCCGCCGCTGCATCTCCTTCAGGACCGCGACCGGCATCGGCGAGGCGCCGTAGTAGCCCTTCCGCAGGCTGGACAGGTCGCGCGTGTCGAAGTCGGGGGAGCGCAGCAGGCTGATCCACACCGGCGGGGGCGCGAAGTACTTCGTGACCCGGTGCTCCTCGATCGCCCGCAGCACGGCGGCAGGGTCCGGGCCGGGCAGGATGATCGAGGTGGCGCCGAGATAGACGTCCACGCCCAGGAAGCAGTCGAGCTGGGCGCAGTGGTAGAGCGGCAGCGTGTGCAACTCGACGTCGTCGGCGCTCATCTCACCGCCGACGACGCACGAGACGTAGTGCCACATCAGCGAACGGCTCGACAGCAGCGCCCCCTTGGGACGCGACTCGGTACCCGAGGTGAACATCATCCGGACCGGGTCGTCGTCGGCGACGTGGACGTCGGGCGCGGTGCCGTCGTACGACGTCCATTCGGCGAGGTCGGTCCAGCCGGTGGGAACGGGCTCACCGCGGAGCGGAATGACGAGGCGAACCTTGACGGCCGCCTCCGCGGACACACCGTCGAGCTGGTCGAGCGCCTTCTCGGCCACCGCCAGGAGGCCGTCCTCTACCACGAAGCCCTTGGCACCGGACTGTTCGAGGATGAAGGCGATCTCCTCGGCGCCCAGCATGAAGTTGATGGGAACGAGGATGACGCCGACCCGGGCGGCGGCGAAGTCGAGCACCGCGAACTGCCAGCAGTTGTGCGACAGCAGCGCGAGCCTGTCGCCCTTGGCCAGACCGGCGGCCGCGATGGCCGCGGCGGTACGGTCGACCGTCGCCTCGAACTCCCCGAAGGTCAGGGTGGTGGCGCCGTCGATGATCGCAGGCTTGTCCGGGTGGCGCTGCGCCGTCCGCCGGGGGAGGTCACCGAGGCTGTGACCGCGGGCGCGCTCGATGTCTGACACGGTTCGCTCCTCTGCGGGGGTGTGCTGTGACCCAGGTTACAGTCAGCGCTGACTGCGATGAAGAGGGGTCCCGGGAAGCCCGGAGAGCGCACCGGTGGAGTCGATGCAGTCCACGTGGGGGGGAAGAGCCCATCACGCGAGGCGGTCGACGATGTGATGGAGCTGGGCGCGGAACCGGTCAAGGGGCGGCCGGTAAGCGGCGGGCCTGCCGATTCCCGAAGGGTTGAAGAAGCCGTCGTTGACGAAGGCGGTCATGGACCACATGATCGTCCAGCTGACGACGTCGAGGTCCATCTCCGGGCCGGTGCCCCACCGCGGATTCTCCGTTATCACCTTCAGGAAGGGAGGAGGGAGTTCCATTTCGGGAAAACGGAGATCCGCGGCGTCGTTCAGCACGCGGTGCCACCAGATGGCCGGAGTCTCGGGATGCTCGGTGATGAAGTCCATGAAGGCGTCGACCAGAAGATGGAGACCCGCGATCCCGTCGGGCGCCTCACGGGCGGCCGCCTCCATGTGTGCCAGTTCGAGATCGTACAGATGGGCGAGTACGGAATGGTAGAGCTCCTGTTTCCTTCCCGCCTGGAGGAGAGAAGAGCGTTCCGCGTCCGTGCCCACGGCTTCTGCGATGAGGTTCAGAGGCGTCGCGTCATAGCCGAGTTCCGCGAAGAATCTCGTGGCGACGGACAGGACACGCCCGTCCACGTCATCGATCTGATCCGCCAAGACGTCACCCCCAGCATCTGTCAGCATCTGTTCCAACGCCGGTGCCGGGCCTTTCTCATTCCCCGGGGAAGAAAATCATGGGCACGATGGGGTCAGTGACGGGCAAATGCACCATAAGTAAGGACTTCGCACGGCTTCATGGGCCACAACGGATACGGCCGCGAAGGGGTGGCGCACGCCCGCCCCTCGGCTTCCGAATCGGGATCGCGGCGCGCGCCGGCGGCGCGGACGACGGATTGGTAGGGAATTGCGCCTTTTCCGGGGTCTGCTGGGGCAGGATGGTGGGCGCGATGCCACCCGGTCGTAGGGAGAGCCCGAAGGTGATCGAGGATCCGCTGGAGCCGCGAACGTCCGTGTGCCTGCTGGCCATGGGCAGGGGAGGCCATACCGCCGGACCGGGTGGCTGGGGCGCGGTGCTGAAGTACGGCGAGCACACCCGGGAGCTCAGCGGTCACGGCTCGCGGACCACCGAGGAGCTCATGACGTTCACGGCGGTCGTGCGGGCGTTGGAGCACCTGAAGCGGCCGACGCACGTGAAGGTCTGGTGCTACCACAAGGTTCCCCGGCCGCCGAGCGGTGCCCTGGCGGCGGCGGAGGAGAACGTCGAGGTCCTGGACGCGGACCTGTACCGGCGGCTGCGGGCGATGGCCGAGATCCACGGGATCGAGTGGGTCGATCACCTCTTCGATCTGGCTGACGACGAGGAGGACGAGGACGACATATTCCTCATCCCCGACGACGAGGAACTGCCGGCGGACCACCCCTACGAGCGTGCCTGCGATCTGGCCTACGAGGAACTGGTCAAGGCCGAGGCCCTGTTGCGGGAGAAGTGGTCAGGGCGGGAGAAGGCGGGTGCTCCCGCGAAGCTGTCGCTGGAGGAGGCGTTGCAGCGGTTCCTCATCACCGAGCGCGCTCGCCTGCCGCGGTACTCCTCCGGGGAGATCGAAGGCGTCATCTCCACCCTGCGGTGGAGCATCGACTGGTACGCGGACGAGAAAGCGCGCGACGTCCGCGCAAGCCGTATCGCCGACTACCTCCCTCACTTCTATGAGGTGGTCGTGCACAAGAGCTTCGCGAGCGAACAGGAGCTGAGGGTCATCGGCCGTGTGCTGCGGGCCCTGCTGGACCACTTCCGGGACACCGGCCAGATCAGCGCCAAGACCGCGAAGTCCCTCGCCCGCGACGTCGCCGAGAGAATCGGCTCCCTCACCGCCGTCCGGAGGTTCGTGGAAACCCTCAGGACGTACGTCGAATACGAGACGGACCGCCTTGACCTCGACGTCGAAGAGGCCGAGGAGCAGGTGATCGACGAGTACGCGGACATCACGGAGATCACGGAGACCTCGATCACGTTCGAGGAATGGGGCGGAGGAGCCACGATCGGGCCGGTCGAGCTGCCGCCCGCGATCTGCGCGCTGGCCGAACGCGGCTGGCAGATCCTCCTGAGCGCCGCCCGGGTCGACGGCCGCTGGATACTCCTCCAGGTCGTCAACGGTGATTTCTGATCCCGCCTCACCGCACAGAAGCCGAGATGGGTGAAACGCCTACAGGCGCGGGGCGCGAGAAGGATGATGGGCCGATGGGCGAGAAGAAGCGCTTCAAAATCCATATCCAACCGGACACGGGCGCCGAACTGGCGGAGATGCACATCAGGAACGGCGACCTCGACGCCGCCCGTGCGGCTCTGTCGGACCTGCCATCCGAACTGGTGGAGGCGATCCTGCGCAGCGCGGCTCCGCTGATCGGCACCGCTCTCCAGCAGCCCGGCAGCGGCCTGCCGATCGACCCGCGGGCCGAAGCCGACCTCCGCGCGGCCGAACGGCGCATCGTGCTGGGGCAGGCGATGCTGGAGGAGGCCGCGCAGCTTCAGGCGCTCCTGCCCGACGCCGAGATCACCGTCGCGCTTCCCGAGGAGGAGAGGCGCGTGAACGACTGGTCGGAGGTACGGGCGTCGATCGACGGCGGCCCGTGGGAGGACGCCCGCGTCCGCGTCCGGTGGACCGACCAGCCCGACCTGGGCAATATCAACGAGGTGCTCTCCCTGGGCGATGAACCGCTGCCGCGCCGGGCGCGGCAGGCGGTCGTCCTCGAGGTTCCCGAGAAGGCGACCGGACCCGTCTCCTACACCTGCGTCACCCCGGACGGGGACGAGCTCAGCGGCACGGGCCTGGCCTGCCTCAAGCCGTCCCTGCCAGGGAAGGGGTACCGCTCGGAAGTGCAGGCAGAGGACCCCGAGGTCCGGGACCTGGTGGCCGAGTGGCGGGCACAGCAGGATTGACCTTGGATCCGCCCGACCGTCCCGTACGCCGACCGCGGGGATGCCGGGCCTTGGACGGCTGGCTGCGTGCCTCCCGCCGCCCGGACGTCGGCCGGGCGGCGGGAGCTCTCAGATCTCGACGCCGGCTTCGATGCGCCTGAGGTGGTGGCGGGCCAGCGCCAGGTTGGCACGGTCCCGGTCCAGCGCCATGTACAGGAACAGGCCCTGCCTGCCGCGGCCCGACAGGGGGCGGATGATGTGGTACTGCCGGGACAGGGTGATGAGGATGTCCTCGATGGTGTCGTCCAGCGCCAGCTGGTCGATCGTGCGCACCTCCGAGCGCACGACCTCGGTGTTGCCCGCCGCGGCGATCTGCAGGTCCAGCGCCTTGCTGTTCCCCATCACGCCCAGCGCCATCCCGCTGCCGTAGTCGACGATCGCGGCCCCGATCGCGCCGTCGATCGCCATCATCTCCTTGAGGGACAGATCGATGTCGGACATCGGCGATCCTTTCCTGAGCCATCGGTACGGCGGGACCGCGGCGCACCGCAGTGCTCGCCACCGGCCGCCTTCCTAGTCGGATTCCTCCGCTTGGGAGGTTATAACTGTAGGAAAGGCGATATTGAAATTCTCTCGGAACCGTTATCGAGTACTGATGGGTTCTCTTCCACCGGCGCATCACTCGGGAGATGTCCTCCCGAGGAGAGGAGCACTCCACCGCTATAGCGGGAGCACCGTTCCCTCACCGGCCGAGCCTTTCCGTCTCCGCAGCGGCGTTCAGGGGAGAGCGAGAACGAGGGGGAGGGTTTCGGTGCGTGACACAGGGTGATCATCATCGTGATCCTTCGTGGTCGCGGACGGCCGCGGTCACCCGGCCGAGGAGAACTGTTGAAGATGCGCCTGACCTTCCTGGCCGCCGCGCTGTGCGCGCTGTCGGCCACCGTGGCCGTGCCCGCGCAGGCGGCCACGGGCAAGCTGACCGTCGACGGCAAGACGCACACCGACCCCAAGGGCTGCTATGCCGCGGCCCGCTGGCCGATGAGCGTCGTCAACGACACCGACCAGACGGTCTTCGTCTTCGGCGGTGAAAACTGCAGCGGCGGCTTCCTGGCGGCGGTCCCGCCCGGGCAGTCCACGGTGCAGGAGTTCGGCCGAAGCGTCTACGTCCCCTGACGGGGCACACGGTCAGACGTTCGTAGGTGATAGCCGGTCGGGGAGGTCGGTGAGCCGTTCGATGCGGAGCACCGACTCGTCCGCCGCCGGCGGTGGCCCACCGGTGACGAAGTCGATGCCGCGGTCCAGCCAGATGCCGGTGAGCCCGGCGAGGGCGGCCGCGTTCACGTCGCTTTCCAGCATGTCGCCCACGTTGACCGCACGCTCGGGGTCCGCCTGCATCCACCGGCAGGCGGCGGCGTAGGCGCCGGGCTTGGCCGCACCGAGTTCGGTCGGGGTCAGGACGGCTTCGAAGTATTCCAGGAGGCCGAAGCGGGCCAGCTTGGCGCGCTGCTGCGCGGGGTCCCCGTTGGTGAGAACGGCGAGACGCGGTCCTCGGGGAAGCCCCTTCAGTGCCTCCAGGCAGGGCAGGACATCGGGGTAGCTCCGCCAGGACTCCTCGAACACGGTGAGATAGCGCTCGGCGATCCAGACGTCCAGAAGGCCGGGATCCTCCGGAACCGGCTCGCCGAGCGCGGGCAGGAAGGAACGGAGCCTGCGCCGGTGGTGCTCGGCGAAGGAGCACCGGCCGTCCAGGTATTCCCGCATGTGGCGCCCCTCCAGCGTCCACCACAACGTCGCCAGCTCCTCCGGCGGAGCCACCGCGTTCGGCGCGGCCTGGACGATCTGGCCTATAGCCTCCCAGACCGCGCTCCGATGGTCGATCAGGGTGCCGTCCAGATCGAAGAAGACCACATCCACCATAAGATGATCATCCCACGGCGAATGCCCCCGATGCCCGAGAAACGAAGCATCGCGATCTTCCTTTTCAGTTTCGGGGCTTTCGATGTCGAGCCCTGGGGCTGTGCGGGGG
>JAFACJ010000412.1 GCA_023425615.1 Actinomycetes bacterium | reverse complement strand
TCCCTGGCGGAGCTGTGCGCCTACACCCTCGACCACCGGCCGGAGACCGCGGTGGACGGGCTGTCCCCGCTGGTGGAGGTGGCGGACGCGGTGCTGGACGCGGCGATGGTGCTGCGGCCCGTGCTGGAGGGCGAGACCGTCACCGACTTCGTCGTCCACCATCTGAACGAGCGGTTCGTCGACCTGGCGGGACGGCCGCGCTCGGTCGTCGCCGGCACCCGGTTCCTGGAGTCCTATCCGCTGTCGGCGCGCGAAGGCGGCCTGTTCGAGCAGCTCGCCTACGTCCACGCGACGGGCGAGCCGCTGCGCGCCGCCTCCAGCCACATGATCGCGAGCGTGGACGAGCTGACCTTCTCCGGGCCCGCCACCTACAGCATCCTGCGCCAGGGCGAGGACGTGCTGCTGGTCTGGCGGCTGCACGGGGAGTCCACCCGGCTGGCCGAGCTGCTCCAGCACGCTCAGCGGCTCGGCCGCATCGGCGGTTTCGAGGAGAACCTCGTCACCGGCGAGATCATCTGGAACGACCAGCTGTTCGAGCTGCACGGTCTGGAGCCGGGGGAGGGGCCGCTCACCCTGGCCGACCTGCCGCGCCGCGCCCATCCCGACGACGCGGCGGCCGTCAGCGTGTTCCTCGACGCGATCCTGGACCGCGGCACCCCGGCCACGGCGGCGTTCCGGCTCCAGCGCGAGGACGGCTCCTACCGGCACATGCGGGTCGCCGCCGAACCCGTCCTGGACGGCGGGGTGCGGCCCGTCGCGGTCCGCGGCGCCTACCAGGACGTCTCCTCCCAGCACTGGACGGAACTCGCCCTGGAGGCGACCCGCGACGAGCTCACCCACACCCAGCAGCAGGCGGCCGAGCAGGCGCGGCTCACCCTCCGCCTCCAGCACGCGATCATGCCGCCGAGCCAGGGCCCGCTGGACACCCCGCAGCTGCGCGTGGGCGTGCGCTACCGGCCCGCGGGCAACGAGCTGCTCGTCGGCGGCGACTGGTACGACGTGCTGACGCTGCCGTCGGGCAAGGTCCTCATCTCCGTCGGCGACGTGGCGGGCCACGGGATCCAGTCGGCCACCGACATGGTGGTGCTGCGCAACGCGCTGCGCGGCCTGTCCGCGACCGGCGCGGGACCGGCCCAGCTGCTGTACTGGCTGAACAACGTCACGGTTCATCTCACCGACAACGTCACGGCCACCGCCGTCTGCGGCATCTTCGACCCCGAGGACGGCACGCTGCGCTGGGCGCGGGCCGGGCACCCCCTGCCGATCCTGCTGCGCGAGGGCGCGGCCGAACCGCTCGCGGCGATCGACGGCGTGGTCCTGGGCGCACTGCCGGACCTCGACTTCGACGAGGGCGTCGTCCCGCTGAAGCCCGGCGACCGCATCCTCCTGTACACCGACGGGCTCATCGAGCGCCGCGACACCAGCATCGAGGAGGCGTTCCAGTATCTGCTGTCCCTGGCCTCGGCGCCCGGCACGGAGCTGGAGTCGCACCTGGACGGGCTGCTGCGGGGGAGCGCCTCGGACACCGACGACGACACCTGCGTGGTCGAGCTGGAGGTCAAGCCGTAGCGGCTCGCCGCGTCAGGGCAGATGCCCGGCGGCGAAGTGCAGCACCCGTGTCATCCCGAGCGGCTCGCCCTTCCCGTCCACGGCGATCCGGACGGGTGCGAGCACGTGCCCGACGTGGTCGCCGAGGTCGACCCGTTCCAGGACCCGGCCCACCATCCGCCGCAGCACGCCCTCCAGCAGCGGCACCCCGCCGGGCCCCGCGGTCCAGGCGCACCGCGCGAACTTGTCGATCTCATCGCCGGTGCGCTCGCCGAACAGCCGCGCCAGCTCGAACTGCCGCTCGTCGTCACGTTCCAGCACATGCACGCCCAGCATCTCGGCACGCGCCGCCACCCGGAACGTCCGGTTGGCCTTGGACAGGCACACCAGGAACCGCACCGGCTCGATGCTGCACTGGGTGGCGAACCCCACCAGGCACCCGCCCCGCTCCCCGCCCGCCGCCGCCGTCACCAGCAGCACCGGCCCGTCGAACCCGGCGGCGAACTCCGAGAACCCCTCATCCATACCCTTCTCCCTGCCCCTTCCCGCCCCGCTCTTCCCCTCCGGGCCGGCCCCTGTGATGGATTCGACCGGCTCCGCGGCCGAGCCCTCCTCAGCCGGGGAGGGCGCCGAGCCAGCGTTCCTCGGGGGGCAGGAGCACGATCTCCAGGGCGCGGGCGCAGGCCAGGGCGCGGGAGGTGAACCAGGCGAGGCGGGCGGTGGTGATCACGGCGGGTGTCGCGCGGACGGCGAGGGCGTAGCGCGCGTGCCCGGCGCGGTCCAGGACGGGGACGGCGAGGGTGCGCACGCCGGACTCGGACTCGCCGTCGTTGACCGCGTAGCCGTCCTCGCGCACCCGGTCCAGTTCGGCGCGCAGCTCCGCGGGGTCGACGATGGTGCGGTCGGTCAGGGCGGGCAGCGGACCCAGTTCGCTGAGGTCGCTCGGCGGGGCCCAGGCGAGCAGGACCTTGCCGAGCGCGGTGGAGTGCAGGGGGCGGCGCAGGCCGAGGCCGGTGTCGGGCCGGACGGAGTCGCCGACGAGGATCAGCGCCTCGCGGCCCGCCCGCAGCGCCAGGTCGACGGTGGCGGAGGTGGCGCGGGCGAGCGCGGTGAGCTCGGGTCCGGCGCGGTGCAGGCC
>JAFACJ010000376.1 GCA_023425615.1 Actinomycetes bacterium | reverse complement strand
CGCGGACACGGCGCGGACGGCGGGGGGAGCGGTGGCGGTCATCGGGTCTCCGAAGTGTCGTCGGCGGGAGCGGGGGCGTCACCGGTGTCGCGGAGGCTGCGGCCGGTGAGCGAGAGGAAGACGTCGTCGAGGGTGGGGGCGCGCAGCGCGATACGTGAGGCCGGGGCCCCTGCCTCGTCGAGGGCCCTGACGAGGACGGGCACGAGGACGTCACCCGTCTCCACCGTCATCCGCAGCGTGACGGGGTCGATCCGTTCGGGTGCGCGACCGGTCAGGCGCGCGATGACCGCCTCGCCGGAACGAGCCTGTTCGGCATCGGCGAACCCGACGGTGATGGTGTCACCGGCGAGCTCGGACTTCAGCCGGGACGCGGTGTCGTCGGCGATCACCCGGCCGTGGTCCATGACCATGACCCGTTCGGCGAACTGGTCGGCCTCCTCCAGGTAGTGGGTCGTGAGGAAGACGGTCGTCCCGGCGGTACGGCGCAGGTCGATGATGTGCCGCCACAGGTTGGCGCGGCTCTGCGGATCCAGGCCCGTCGACGGCTCGTCGAGGAAGAGCACGCGCGGGCCGTGGATGAGGCCGAGCGCGACGTCGAGGCGCCGCTTCTGCCCGCCGCTGAGGCTCATGACACCGCGCCGGGCGAGCGGGCCGAGGTCGAAGGAGTCGAGGAGCTCATCGGCACGCCGTGCCGCGGCCCGCCCCGCCATCCCGTAGAACGCACCCTGGCTGAGCAGTTCGTCGCGTACACGCTGGTTGTGCCCGGCGCTGTTACCCTGCCCGACGTAACCGATCGCGCGCCGCACCTGGGCTCGCTGTCCCACCACGTCGTAACCGGCGACACGCGCGGTGCCGGACGTGGCGGGCAGCAGGGTGGTGAGCATACGGATGCTCGTTGATTTCCCAGCCCCGTTCGGGCCGAGGAAGGCGACGAGTTCGCCCTCCGCCACGTCCAGGTCGAGGTCGGTGACGGCGGCGACGGGACGGCGCGCCACGGTGAAGGTCTTGGACAGGCCGCGGGCCGTGATGATCGGAGTGTCGTCCATGCCCGGGACGCTAGACACCGATGCGGACGTTTCCCGTCCTCAATGAACCCTAGCCTTCAGGCATGGAGAAAAGCGCCGCCCGTACCCTGCGTCTCCTCACCCTGCTCCAGTCGCACCGGCAGTGGCCGGGAGGGGAGCTCGCCCGGAGGCTGGGCATCACGACCCGCACCCTGCGCAGGCAGATCGACGGGCTGCGCGAACTGGGCTATGAGATCGCGTCGACTCCCGGCGCGGGCGGCGGCTACCGTCTGACGGCGGGCAACCGCATGCCGCCTCTGCTGCTGACGGACGAGGAGTCCGTGGCGGTGGCCGTGGGGCTGCGGATCGTCGCGACGACGGGTATCGCGGACGCCGAGAGCACGACGCTCAGCGCGCTGGCGAAGTTCGAGCAGGTGCTGCCGCCCGCGCTCCGGGAACGGGTCAACGCGATCGGCCTTTCGGTCGAGCCGCAGGCGCCGCGGGGCGGGTTCGTCTCCTCGGAGCTGCTCGGCGCCCTGGCCCTGGCGTGCCGTGACCACGAGCGGATCCGGTTTCGCTACACGGCCGCCGACGGCGCCGAGACCCGCCGGCTCGTGGAGCCGCACTCGCTCGTGGCCGCCGACCGCAAGTGGTTCCTCGTGTCCTGGGACCTGGACCGCGACGACTGGCGTACCTTCCGCGTCGACCGCGTCGAGGAACTCGTCGGCACCGGAGTACGGGCAGAGAAGCGCGTGCTGCCCGCCGAGGACGCCGCCGAGTTCGTGGCCGTGGCGGCAGGATCCGTCCTGACCCGGCACACGGCCCGCGCGATCCTGGACATGCCGCTCGACGAGATGCGCGCCCACTTCGGCCCGTGGGCCCAGAACGCGCACGCCGTCGATGACGTCCGTACCTCCTGGCCGTTCGGCGGTGACTCCTTCCCGATCCTGACCACCGCCTTGAGCTGGATCCCCGAGGGCGTCGCCTATGAGGTCGACGCCGACGAGGACTACCTGCTCTTCCTACGGGAACAGGCGGTCCGTATGCTCACCGCCGTCGAGACGTCCCTGAACCGTCGCCGGGAGCCCGCCGCCGACACCGGCGACGGGCACAGGGCGTCCGGCGATCAGGGCTCGTAGGCCAGGTTGGGACGCAGCCAGCGCTCGGTCTCCGCGACGCTCAGACCGGCGCGGCCCGCGTAGTCCTCGATCTGGTCGCGGCCCAGGCGGCCCACGGTGAAGTACCGGGAGTCGGGGTGGGCGAAGATCAGGCCGCTGACCGCCGACGCCGGTGTCATCGCGAACGACTCGGTGAGGCCGATGCCGTGCGCGCCCGCGTCCAGCAGCTCGAACAGGGTG
This sequence comes from Actinomycetes bacterium, assembly GCA_023425615.1. Classification (GTDB taxonomy): domain Bacteria; phylum Actinomycetota; class Actinomycetes; order Streptosporangiales; family Streptosporangiaceae; genus Actinocorallia. The sequence goes on along the minus strand of JAFACJ010000376.1, from coordinate 1,732 downwards.
CGCTTGCGGCTGTGGTCGGGGCAGGCGGGGTAGCCGAGCGCCGGGCGGATGCCGCGGAAGCGCTCGGCGTGCAGGTCTTCCAGCGCGGGCCGGGCGTCGGGCTCGAACCAGGCGCGGCGGGCCCGCAGGTGGATCAGCTCGGCGAACGCCTCGGCGAGCCGGTCGGCCAGCGCCTTGACCATGATCGCCCGATAGTCGTCCTTGTTCTCTTCATAGGAGGCGGCCAGCTCGTCGGCGCCGTGCACGGCGACCGCGAAGCCGCCGAGGTGGTCGCCGGACGGCGCCAGGTAGTCGGCGAGGCAGCGGTTGGGGCGCCCGTCGGGCTTGGCGGTCTGCTGGCGCAGCATCGGGATCCGCGTCCCGTCCTCCAGCACCAGGTCATCGCCCTCGGAGCGGGCGGGCCAGAACCCGTACACGCCTTCGGCGCGCAGCGAGCCCGCGGCGATGATCTCGTCCAGCATGGTCTGCGCGTCGTCGTACAGCTCGCGCGCCACCGGCTGGTCGAGGATCGCCGGGAACTTGCCCTTCAGCTCCCAGGCCAGGAAGAAGAACTGCCAGTCGATCATCTCGCGCAGTTCGGTGAGCGACGGGCGCACCGCCCGCAGCCCGGTGAACTCCGGCACGGGCAGCCCGTCGAACGAGGGCCGCTCGGCGTTGGCGCGCGCCTGCTCCAGGGTGAGCAGCGGCTGCGCCCTGCGGCTCTCGTGCGCCTCGCGCAGGCGCTCCTGCTCGGCGCGGTTCGCCTCGTCCAGCTCGGCGGCGCGGTCGGTGTCCAGCAGGTCGGAGACGACGCCGACGACCCGTGAGGCGTCGAGGACGTGCAGGACGGACCCGGTGTAGGCGGGCGCGATCCGCACGGCGGTGTGCTGGCGCGAGGTGGTGGCGCCGCCGATGAGCAGCGGCAGCTTCAGACCGCGCCGGTCCATCTCGGCGGCGACGGCGACCATCTCATCCAGCGACGGCGTGATCAGCCCGGACAGGCCGATGACGTCGGCGCCCTCCGCGACCGCGGTGTCCAGGATCTTGGCGGCCGGCACCATGACGCCGAGGTCGACGACCTCGTAGTTGTTGCAGCCCAGCACCACGCCGACGATGTTCTTGCCGATGTCGTGGACGTCGCCCTTGACGGTGGCCATCACCACCTTGCCCTGGCCTCTGCGGCCCTCCAGCCTGCCCTCCTTCAGGGCCTGCTCCTTCTCGGCCTCCATGAACGGCTCCAGGTAGGCCACCGAGCGCTTCATCACGCGGGCGCTCTTGACGACCTGCGGCAGGAACATCTTGCCCGACCCGAACAGATCACCGACGATCTTCATACCGTCCATGAGGGGGCCCTCGATGACCTCCAGGGGACGGGCGAAGGCAAGGCGCGCCTCCTCGGTGTCCTCCTCGACGTAGTCGGTGATGCCGTGGACCAGCGCGTGCGCCAGGCGCTCGGCGACGGGCAGCTCCCGCCACGACAGGTCGATCTCGCGCCTGGTGCCGCTGCCCGAGACGGTGCGGGCGAACTCGATGAGCCGGTCGGTGGCGTCCGGACGCCGGTCGAACAGGACGTCCTCGACGTGCTCCAGCAGGTCGGCGGGGATGTCGGCGTAGACGGCGAGCTGCCCGGCGTTGACGATGCCCATGTCGAGCCCGGCCCGCACGGCGTGCAGCAGGAACGCCGAGTGCATCGCCTCGCGGACCACGTCGTTGCCGCGGAAGGAGAACGACAGGTTGGAGATGCCGCCGGACG
>JAFACJ010000353.1 GCA_023425615.1 Actinomycetes bacterium | reverse complement strand
GGTGCGCAGCTCGGCCGTCGCCTCGTCCGGCGGGGGACGCAGGATGATCTCGGCCCTCCCGTCGGACGTGACGGCGCGGCGCACCCCGTCGGTGTCCGCGTGTTCGGCGAGGGCGCGTCCCAGGAGTTCCAGGAGGCGGCCGAAGGTGCCGTGGTCGAGCGTCACGAACGACGACAGCCGCACGGGGCCCGGTGTCGCGAGCACCGCCCACGCCGCCTCGAGTTCGGCGCGTTCCCGTTCGGCGCGCTCCCTTCGCGCGGCGCGGACCGCCGCGACGTCGCGGACCCGTCCGGGCCTGCCCATGCGCTCGGTCTTGCCCTTCTCCCGCAGGAGGGCCGAGACCCGGACGGGGTCGGCCTCGCCCCAGGGGATCCCGGCGGGGATCAGTTCGGCGTCCTCGTGTCCGAGGTGGGCGTGCAGGGAGGAGCCGAGCCCGAACGCCACGGCCCACAGCCGGTGCGCCTCCCCTTCGGACGGCGCGGCGGCGAACCGGCGTGCCAGCGTCCGGAAGTCGCCCGCCACGCTGGAGGAGCGCCGCCGGGAGTCGGTGATCCGGTCGAGTACTTGCAGCAGCGACACGATGGCCCGCCGCGCCACGTCGTGCAAGTGCATCACGCGCGGTGTCCCGCCGTCCTCGGGGGCGAACCAGTCGCGCAGCGCCTCCCAGCGGACGGCGCGCGTCTGGAGCCAGGCCGCCGCCGGGTCGGAGCCGTGTACCGGGGGGAGTTCGGCACCTGCCAGGGCCCGCGTGTGCAGCACGCCCGAGCCGTACGCGGTCACCGTCTCCAGTGCTTCGGTGACCGCCTCCGCCCGGGATTCCAGGTCCGTGACGAACTCCTGCAAGTAGCTGACGGTCGCGCGTTTCACCTCGTGGAAGGTCGCCAGGTCGGCTCCTTCGACGCGCAGCAGCCGTTGGAGTTCTCCGTTGAAGCCCTTGGTGTTGGTGCGCAGGGCCTCCAGGTGGCCTTCGAGTTCCTGGAGTGCGGAGAAGATGCGTCTGTCCTTGCCGCGGTCGTCGTCCGCCAGCAGTGTTCCCAGCTCGTTCAGCCGGTCGGCGATCGCGTCCAGGACCGCCGTCTGGAGCGCCCCGGACGAGCTCAGCACGACCAGTGCGTGCTGGACGCCCGCGAACGCGGCCTCCCCGCACTTGGTGAGCGAGTACTGGAGGTTCTTGCGCTCGTACTCCTCGGCCGTGGCGAAGTGCCCCGCGTGGTTGAACACCACGTCCAGCAGCCCCCACTGGACCAGCTTGTCCAGTGCCGTGCTCAGCTCGCCGATCTCAAGCGCCAGGTACCAGCCCGCCTCGTGCAGCCGTTCCAGCACCTGATCGACGGTCAGCGCGGTCAGCAGCCTCTCGTTGGCCTCTCCGAAGGCCCACAGCACCGCGGTGTGCAGCTCGGCCTTCTCCGTGGCGGTGAACCGGAACATCTCTCCCGGTACCCGAGGCACCCCCGTCACCGCACACCTCCTCCCCCAGCCGCCAGCCCGTCATGCTACCCACCCAAAAGCCGTCAAATAAGCATCCGACATGCTTACCTATTGATATTCCGTTTCACCCTTTGTCCCAGGCGGCGCCCAGGGCCAGCAGGCGCTCGCGGTATTCGAGGGCGTCCACCCACTCCCGCGGCCAGGCGTCCGCACCGTGGTACGCGCCGGCGAAGGCGCCCGCGAGGGCGGCGATCGAATCGGAGTCGCCCGAGGAGTACGCCGCACGGCGGACCACCGCCTGCGGGTCGCCGTGCAGCATGAGGAAGCAGTACAGGCCGGTGGCGAAAGCCTCTTCGGCGATCCATCCCTCGCCCGTCGCCAGGCAGGGGTCCCGCTCCGGGTCGGCGTCGGCCAGCGCGGCCTCCAGCCGGTCCAGCACGGCGAGGCACTCGTCCCAGCCGCGGGCGGCGAAGGACTCCCGGTCGTGGTCGTGCGCGTGCTCCGCCAGGTCTCCCAGCCACTTGGCACGGTAGACCAGGCGGTTCTCCCGGGCGTACGCGCGCAGCAGGGACGGCAGTCCGGCCGGGTCGGCGCCCTGCGCCAGCAGCCGGACGGTGTGCGCCGTCAGGTCCGAGGCCGCCAGCGCGGTGGGGTGCCCGTGGGTGAGGGCGGCCTGCAACTGCGCGGCCCCCGAGCGCCGCTCCGGCTCCAGGTCCGGGACCAGGCCCAGCGGCGCGACCCGCATGTTCGCGCCGCAGCCCTTGGAGCCGACCTGGCTGGCCGCCTGCCAGGCACCGCCGCGGCTCAGCCCCTCGCACGCCCGCAGGCAGGTCATGCCGGGCGCCCTGTCGTTCTCCGGCGAGCGCCACCACGCGACGAACCGCTCACGCACCGGCGGCTCCATCCGGGCGGGTGTCAGCGGCCCGTCCGCCAGCGCTTGGAGGAGCCCCTCGCCCAGCGCCAGGGTCATCTGCGTGTCGTCGGTGACGTAGGCGCGCCCCGAGGCCAGCGGCAGCGGCATCTCGCGCCAGGGGCCGGTCTTGGCGGCGATCTGCGCCAGGTCGTTGAACTCCGTGGGAAAGCCCATGGCGTCGCCGATCGCCAGTCCCGTCAACGCGCCGGTCGCCGCTCTCTTCACCGCGCCCCCTCCACAAGATACGGATTGTTCACACTATCTCTGAGTACTGGAGAATATTTCGCAGTCTCCCGGTCATCGCCGCATAGCGCGGAAGAAACATGACGTGGAGAAACAATGGGTGAAGCGTTGATAACGCGTGTTTGTTCCGGATGATTCCATCCGGTAACACGCGCTGATTGAACTGGTCCCCGAGCGGCGGCACCGCCGCCTTCAGGAGGACCACATGCCCGAGTTCCCCTTCCAGATGCGCGCGCACTACCCCGTGGCGATCGTCGGGGGCGGCCAGGCGGGGCTTTCGGTGAGCTACTGCCTGCGGCAGCGGGGCGTCGAGCACATCGTCATCGAGGCCGAACGCGTGGGGCACGAATGGCGGGAGCGGCGCTGGGACTCGTTCTGCCTCGTGACGCCGAACTGGCAGTGCCGGCTCCCGGGCTTCCCCTACCGGGGACCCGATCCCGACGGGTTCATGGTGCGGGACGAAGTCGTCCGGTACCTGGAGGAGTACGTCGCCTTCTTCGCACCACCGCTGGTCGAAGGGGTGGCCGTCACACGGCTGCGGCGAGCGGGCAACGGGTTCGCCTTGGAGACGACGGCCGGGGCGTTCACCGCCGACCAGGTCGTCGTGGCCACCGGGCCCTACCACTCCCCCTCGATCCCCCGGATGGCCGAGGCGCTGCCCGGCGGCGTCCAGCAGATCCACTCCTCCCGCTACCGCAGCCCCGAACTCCTGCCGGAAGGCGCCGTGCTGGTCGTCGGGACGGGGCAGTCCGGATGCCAGATCGCCGAAGACCTGCACCTCGCGGGGCGGCAAGTGCATCTGGCAGTGGGAAGCGCACCGCGAGTGGCGCGCTTCTACCGGGGACGCGACTGCGTGGCGTGGCTGGACGAGATGGGCCACTACGCCAAGAACATCGACGACTTCGACGACGCGGACGCGGTGCGGATGCGCGTCAACCACTACGTCACCGGGCGAGACGGCGGCCGTGACATCGACCTGCGGGCCTTCGCGCGGGACGGGATGCGGCTGTACGGGCGGCTGACAGCGATCCGCGGCACCCGTCTGGAGTTCGCCGACGATCTGAAGGCCAACCTCGACCACGCGGATTCCGTCGCCGAAGGCATCAAGGATTCCATCGACGCGTACATCGGGGCCCGCGGAATCGACGCTCCTCCCGAGGCGCGGTACACGCCCGTGTGGGAACCGGACGTGCCCGCGCGCTCGCTCGACCTGGGCGAGACGGGGATCACGTCGGTGGTCTGGTCGACGGGATTCGTCCGCGACCACCGCTGGATAGAGGTACCGGCGTTCGACGGGCGCGGCTACCCGATGCACTGGCGGGGCGCCACCAGTTGCCCCGGCCTGTACTTCCTCGGGCTGCCCTGGCAGTACTCCTGGGGTTCGGGACGCTTCGAGGCCGTCGGCCGGGACGCGGAGTTCCTGGCCGGCCACATCGACGCGTCACGCCGCCTCACCGACATGTGCGGTGCCCTCACCGGCGCTCCCGCCACCCTCGCCTCCGCTCTCCCCGTCGGCTGAGAAGGGAACGGAACCCATGGTCTACGACGAGCACCGCCACCTCGGCGTCCTTCCGGCCTTCCCCTTCTACGGCGGCCCGCCCGTCAACCCCGACACCGGGGCGCGGGCGACCATCAAGGAGCTCCTCCGCGACCTGGACGCCGAAGGCACCGAACGCGCCCTGGTCATCCCCAACTACGGCGTGCCGGATCCGGCCGTGGCGTTCTCCTTCAACGAACTGGTGCTGGAGGCCGCGCAGACCGACGACCGGATCCGCGCCGGACTGTGGGTCTCCCCCCGCCCGCAGGACGCCGAACGCACCGCCGCGGCCCTCGCCCTGGCGGGTGAGGACGGGGTGAAGGCGCTGAAACTCAGCTTCCTGCTCGGCGGGCGCCCCACCGACCCGGCGTGCCGTCCCGCACTGGACAGCATCTTCGCCGCCGCCGAACGGCACAGGCTGGTCGTCCACGTGCACACCTCGCCGGGCGCGGCCTCCGACATCGACGAGGTGGGGCACCTCGTCGAGTGGTACGCCGACCGCGTGCCGGTGCACCTGGTGCACTTCGGCGGCGGGATGAGCGGCCACATCAAACTCGCCGGCTCCCGGTTCTTCGACTGGATAGCGGCCGGCAAGCAGGTCTACACCGACCTGTCCTGGGCCATCGGGTTCACCCCGTACTGGCTGGCCCGGGAGATCGAACACCGCGGCCTCGGCCACGACCGCGTGCTGTTCGCCAGCGACCAGCCCTGGGGCGACTTCGTCGGCGAACACGCACGGATGTCCGCGGCCACCGGCGGCGGCGAACTCGCGCGGCTCGTCTTCCACGACACCTTCGCCGCCCTCTACGACTGACCCCTTCACCGCGAAAACCCGCATCCACAAGGAGTAGAACCATGTCGGAGACCATCGAGGAACTCGGCAAGAAGAGCCTGAACGAGATCCCCCACCCCTCGCTGCCCGAGGGCTCCACCATCTACGGCACCACCAAGGTGTTCCCCGACTACCAGGCCGAGGACGGCGAGACCTACTTCACGCTCGTGCACGGCATCGCCCACGAGTCCTCGGTGAGCTTCGTCGCCGTCCTCCAGGCGACCCGCGCGCTGCGCAAGGGCTTCGAGACCGCGATCTACTTCTACGGTCCCGGCTCGCTCAACTGCCTGGCCACCCGCGGTTTCCCGACCACCGGCAACTCCGCCTTCCCCGGCGAGCACAACATCAACAACCAGCTCAAGACGTTCATCGCCGAGGGCGGCACCGTCTACTGCTGCCGGTTCGGGCTGTCCCTGCACGGCGCCCGCGAGGAGGACCTCATCGAGGGCGTCATCCCCACCCACCCGCTGGACGTCCAGGACGCGCTGATCCACTACGCGCGCAAGGGCGCCATCATCAACTCCACCTACCAGCTCTAAGGGGGCGAACGTGAGCGTTGGCACCCGGACGGCGGTGGATGTGCGGATCCTGACCCGCGCCGAACTGGCGCTGCGCGGCGTGGCGCTGGACGCGCCCGTGCGGCGTCCCGACGGCGCGGGCCCGAGCGACGACGGCCATGTCCTCGTCGACGGTGCCAACGCCGCGCTTCCCCTCGACCCGCGCAGCCCCTACACCGTCAGGGACGGGAAGGTGTGGCTCGGTGAGCAGGACACCGGACTGACCCTGACGGCCGTCCGCCGTCCGAGGTTCTATGACCTGAGGACGGCGGACGGGATCCCCTACGAGCACATCGCGCGGCTGCACGGCTCGGACGTGCTGGCCACGACGGTCGTGCAGACGTGCGTCCGCTACGCCGAGGCCGACCGGTGCCGGTTCTGCACCATTGAGGAGTCGCTGCGGTCGGGCGCGACGGTCGCGGCGAAGACACCGGCCCAGCTCGCCGAGGTCGCCGAGGCCGCCGTCCGGCTGGACGGAGTGCGCCAGATGGTGATGACGACCGGCACCACCACCGGGCGAGACCGCGGCGCCCGCAATCTGGCGCGCGCGGTGCGGGCGGTGCTGGAGGCCGTGCCGGGCCTGCCGGTCCAGGTGCAGTGCGAGCCGCCCGGCGACCTCGCCTGGATCTCCCGGCTGCGCGAGGCCGGTGCGGCGTCCATCGGCATCCACCTCGAGTCCCTGGACGAGGACGTGCGCCGCCGCTGGATGCCCGGCAAGTCCTCCGTCCCGATGGCCGAGTACGAGGCCGCGTGGGACGAGGCGGTGCGCGTGTTCGGCGCGAACCGGGTCTCGACGTACCTGCTCGTCGGCCTGGGCGAGGACCCCGACGAGCTGGTCGCCGGGGCGGGGCGGCTCATCGGGCGCGGCGTGTACCCGTTCGTCGTCCCGTTCCGTCCCATGGGCGGCACCCTCGCCGCCCGGGACGGCGCCACCGCGCCCGACGCGGAGCTGCTGCGGTATGTCACCGAGGGCGTCGCCGCCCGCCTGCGGGAGGCGGGCATGCGCGGCGCCGACCAGAAGGCCGGCTGCGCGGCGTGCGGCGCGTGCAGCGTGCTGCCCTCGGCGGGCGGGTGACATGGGCCTCGACGACACCGAA
>JAFACJ010000333.1 GCA_023425615.1 Actinomycetes bacterium | reverse complement strand
AGGGCGTCAGCTGTAGTAGTTCAGCTTCAGGCCGGGCCGCGGCCACTCGATCTTCAGCAGCTGCCCGGTGCTGGAGGCCGTGACATAGGCCGTGCGCATGTCCTTGCCGCCCCAGCAGATGTTGGTGATGCCCGGGTCGTTGTCGACGTTGATGTCGACGAACTGGACGAGCTCGCCGTCCGGGCTCACCACCGAGATGCCGGCGTTGACCATGGACGCCACGTTGACGTTGCCGTGGGCGTCGACGCCCAGGGAGTCGAAGTTGACGTAGTTGGCCGCGGTGTAGAGGAAGTTGCCGTTCCCCGAGCCGCCGAGGGACTTGCCGCCCACGATCTGGCCGGGTCCCGTCACCTCCCACCACCAGACGCGCGCGGTGTAGGTCTCGCTGACGTACACGCGCTTGCCGTCGGGGGAGAGGCCGATGCCGTTGGGGCCCTCCATCCCGGCGGCGACGGTCTTGCACGACGCGCCGTCGGCCTTGGCGTAGTAGATGCGGCCCTTGTCGGCGGTCTCGCCGTCGCTCTTGCCGTAGTCGGTGAAGTAGATGCCGCCGTGGGCGTCGAAGACCAGGTCGTTGGGGCCGCGCAGCTCGCGCCCGGTGTCGTCCTTGGTGTAGAGGGTCTCCACGGCGCCGGTCTCCAGGTCGACGGCCTGGATGCTGCCGCTGGTGTAGTCGGCGGGGATGCCGCCGGCGAACACGAAGCCGCCCACCTCGAAGCGGTTCATGCCGCCGCAGTTGGCGATGTACACGCGGCCGTCAGGGCCGAGCGCGGCGCCGTTGGGGCCGCCGCCGACCTCGGCGACGACCGAGGTCGTGCCGTCCGGCTTCACCCGGGTGAGGGTGCCGCGGTGGATCTCCACCACCAGGACGTCGCCGTTCGGCAGCGCGACGGGGCCTTCGGGGAACATGAGCCCGTCCGCCAGCTTCGTGATCTTCATTTTCTTTCCTTTCTTGGGTCCGCCAGGCCGTGCCGCCGCGGCCGGGCCTCCCGGCACGACCAGCGCGGCGAGGCCGGCGCCCGCCAGCCCCGAGAACAGTGACCGGCGGGTGAGCCGCCGGAGGGGGGTTGTGCTCATCTGCGTGCTCCAGTGCTTCTCTCAGGAGGCGTTCATGTGGCGCAGGATGCGCTTGGCGGTGCTCTGGATGTGCACCTCGTCGGGCCCGTCGTACAGGCGCGCCTCCCGCGCGTGCCGGTACATCCGCGACAGGGGGAAGTCGTCGGTGAGCCCGCCGGCGCCGTGCACCTGGACGGCGCGGTCGATGACGTTGTGGAGCATCCGGGCGCCCACCACCTTGATGGCGCCGATCTCGATCCGCGCCTGGCTCCCGGCGTCGATCTGCTCGGCGGCCTGGAGGGTGAGCAGCCGTGCCGCCTGGATCTCGGCGTAGGAGTCGAAGACGTGCTGCTGCATGAGCTGCTTGGCCGCCAGCGGCTCACCGAAGGCAGTCCGGGTCTCCAGCCGCGCGCACATCAGCTCGAAGGCGCGCTGGGCCTGGCCGAGCCAGCGCATGCAGTGGAAGATCCGGCCGGGGCCCAGCCGGTCCTGGGCGATGACGAACCCGTGGCCGCGCGGGCCCAGCAGGTTGTCGGCAGGGACGCGCACGTCGTCGTAGTCGACCTCGTAGTGGCCGCCGTGCATGCCGAGGACGGGCGTCTCGCGCAGGATGCGGTAGCCGGGCGTGTCCGTCGGGACGATGATCATGCTGAAGGCGCGGTGCGGCGGCGCGTCCGGGCCCTCGGTGCGGCACATGACCGTGGTGTACGCCGCGTCCGCCGCACCCGAGGTGAACCACTTGCGGCCGTTGATCACCCACTCGTCGCCGTCCAGGACCGCGCTGGTGCGCAGGCCCGTCGGGTCGGAGCCTGCGACGTCCGGCTCGGTCATCGCGAAGCTCGGCGAGACCTCCCCGGCGACCATCGGCTCCAGGTACCGCCCCCGCCACCGGGGCGAGGCGTACTTGTGGAGCATGAGCGAGTCCTGGAGGGTGAACGTGCCGAGGACGAACTGGCCCCACTCGCTGCGGCCCTGCACCTCGTTGACGTACACGTAGTCGAGGAACGGCAGCCCGCCCCCGCCCAGCTCGGCGGGGTGGCCCAGCGCCCACAGGCCCTCGGCCTTGGCCTCCTTGCGCAGCCGCTCGTAGGTCTCGGCGGCCTCAGGGCCTCCGGAGTTCAAGACGGTCTCGGCGGGCTCGACCCGCTCGGTGATGAAGGCGTGCACGGCGTCGCGGACGCCGCGGACCCGGTCGGGTACGGAGAAGAGCATCAGTCCTCCCCGGACAGGTCGGAGGAGATGTCCCGGGCGTCTGCGCCCTCGGGCGAGGCGACCTCCTCGATGAGCTCGGGCCGGTCGTCGAACTCCACCCGCAGCACCTTCGACATCGTCGCGTGCATCTCGTACAGGCAGGTGATGTAGGTGAGGGCGAGGATCTCCTGGTCGCTCAGGTGCTCCTTGAGGACCGCGAAGATCTCGTCGGCGACCCGTCCGCCGTCATAGACGATGCCGTCGGTGTAGGCAAGGACGGCGCGCTCCAGCCGGTCGTAGCACTCGGCGGTCTGCCAGTGGGGGATGTTCTGGATCTTCTCCTCGGGTATGCCGAGCGCGCGCATCTGCTTGCAGTGCTGGGAGAACACGAACTGGCTGCCGCGCGCCCAGCCGGCCCGGCACTGGCCGAGCTCGCGCAGGAGCGGGTCGAGCTTGGCGTTGCGGTAGAGGGAGAAGCCCCGGACGGCGTGCCGGAACACGTCGGGGTCCTGGGCGAAGACCGTCCACCAGTCGCCGGGGCTGCCGGTCGCGGTGCCGTGGTCGACGGCAGGGTCCCGGTCGGGTCCGAAGAGGCGGTCGTAGAAGTACAGGATCCGCTCGTCGGTGACCTCGGCGCGGGGCACTTCACGCAGACGCGGCATGCTTCCTCCTGTCGGATTCGGTCTTGGGCTCGTGGGCGACGTCCGCGTCGGTGAACTCGCGGGTCCAGCAGGCGAACTCCAGGAGGGCGCCGTCGGGGTCCTGGAAGTAGAAGGACCGCACGAACACGCCCTCGTGCATGGTCCGGGCGACGCCGGAGGGGCTGTCGTCGTGGTTGAGGATCGGGCTGACGGCCACCCCCTTGGCCTTGAGCCGCTTCCGGTACTCCTCGAACTTGTCGGCGGGCACGTGGAAGGCGACGTGGTTCATCGACCCGACGGCGCTGACGAGTTCGCCCTGCTCGGGCCGGGTGGCGGGCGCGGAGATCCCCGGGACGGCGTCGGGCGCGTCGGGGAACCAGAAGAAGGCCACGCAGTTGCCGCCGCCGCAGTCGAAGAAGAAGTGCTGGCCCATGCCGTGCGGCAGGTCCAGGGTCTTCACCAGCGGCATGCCCAGCACACCGGAGTAGAAGTCGATCGTCCGTTGCATATCCGACGAGACCAGGGCGAGATGATTGATCCCACCCAGCTCGAACTCGGTGTTCGTCATGCTCTCTCCTTGACGGCGTGCGCGGCCCGAAGGTCGCGCTTGAGCACCTTGCCCGCCACGTTGCGGGGCAGTTCGGCGCGGAACTCGATGCGCTTGGGCGCCTTGTAGCCGCCCAGGTGCTCGCGGACGAACGCCACGAGGCCCTCGTGGTCCTCCGGCTCGCCGGGGCGCAGCACCACGGCGGCGCAGACGGCCTCGCCCCACTGCGGGTCGGGGATGCCGTAGACGGCGGCCTCCAGGACGGACGGGTGCCGGTAGAGGACCTCCTCCACCTCGCGGGAGGCGACGTTCTCCCCGCCCGTGATGATCATGTCCTTGATCCGGTCGACGATGTAGACCATGCCCTCGGCGTCCTGGCGCACCACGTCCCCGGTGCGGAACCAGCCGTCGCGGAAGGACGCCTCGGTCAGCTCCGGCTCGCGCCAGTAGCCGAGCATCACCTGGTCGCCGCGCACGACCATCTCGCCGGGCTCGCCGGGCGGCACGTCGTTGAAGTCCTCATCGACGATCCGCAGCGAGGCGAGGTCCATGGGGCGTCCGGCGGCGGCCAGCAGGTGGGTCTCTCCGGCGGCTGCGCGCCGGTGCTCGGCCTCCCCGAAGTGCAGGATGTTGCCGCCCAGCTCGCTCATGCCCATGCCCTGGTAGAAGTCGCAGCCCAGGACCTCCATGCCGCGGCGCAGCACCTCGGCGGGGATCGCGGACGCGCCGTAGCCGATCGCGCGGAGCGTGCCGAGGTCCTCGTCCTCGATGCCGGGATGGCGCAGCAGGAACGCGATCATCGTGGGCGCCAGGCCGGTGTTGGTGACCTTCCACTCCGAGACCAGGCGCAGGAACGTGGCGTTGTCGTAGGCGCGCAGGATGCCGACCGTGCAGGCGCGCAGATGGTTGACCAGCACGACGTACCCGCCGACGTGGCAGAGCGGGAAGCAGAAGAGGAACACCTGGTCGTCGGGCAGGTCCCAGTGCGCGATCGAGCTGATGACTCCGGTCAGCAGGTTGCGGTGGGAGAGCATGACGCCCTTGGGCTTGCCGGTGGTGCCGCTGGTGTAGACGAGCCAGGCGACGGAGTCCTCATCCACCCGGGGCGGCTCGTCGGCGGGGGCGGCGGCGACCAGGTCGGCGTAGGCGGCGTCGCCTCCGCCGTCCAGGCAGATGACGGTCTTCACGCTCGGCATGGAGGCGCGCAGCCCGGCCATCGCCTCGGCGTACTCGCCGCTGACGATGAGCACGGACGCCTGGGAGTGGTCGACCAGGGCGGCGATCTCCGCCGGATGGAGCCGGTGGTTGAGGAAGGTCAGCGCCATCCCGGCGGCCGGGACGGCGTAGTACAGCTCGATGTACTCGGGCCGGTTGCCCGACAGGACGGCGATCCGGTCGCCCGGCTCGGCGAGGGCGCGCAGCGCGTTGGCGGCGCGCCGGACGCGGTCGCGCAGCGCCGCGAAGGTGACGGCCTGGTCCTCGAATCTGAGCGCGATGCGCTCGGGCCGCTTGCGGGCGGCGTATTCGACGATGTCGTTGATCAGCATGGACGTCCCTACTGGGGTGGGGCGGGTGGGCGCCGAGGGGGTGGGGCGGCTGCCCGGAGAGACAGCGAACCTGACTTGACAGTCATATCAACTTGTTCGATGCTCGGATCCTGTTCCTGCGACCATCGGGTTGTCAAGACCCCGCGGGAACGTCAGGAAGGGACCGGAGCGATGCAGAGCGGCGAGACACCACTCACCGAGCGCGGCGTGCGGACGAGGGAGAAGCTCATCACCGCCGCCCGCGAGGTGTTCGAGGAGCGCGGCTTCCTCGACACCCGGGTCGCGCACATCGCGCGGCACGCCAGGGTGGCCTACGGGTCCTTCTACACCTACTTCCCCTCCAAGGAGGCGATCTTCCTGGAGGTGGCCGACCGGCTCTTCGCCGACATGACCGGCCACCGCGTCATCCCCCCGCCGGGGCCCTCGCCGACCGCGCGCATCCGCAGCGCCAACCGCGCCTACTACGAGGCCTACCTGCGCAACGCGAGGATGATGGCGATCATCGAGCAGGTCTCCACGTTCAACGACGAGTTCAAGGAGCTGCGGCGCAAGCACCGCGCCGCCTCCATCACCCGCTCCACCCGCGCGATCGAGCGCTGGCAGCGCGAAGGGCTCGTCGACACCTCCCTCGACGCCGAGATGACCGCGCGCGCCCTGGCCGCGATGGTCGACCACTCCCTCTACCTCTGGCTGGTCCAGGGCGAGGACGCCGACGGCACCGAACGGCTCCTGGACACCCTGGACACCCTCAACATCCGGGCCCTCGGCCTGCCACCCACCCCATGATCACCCGACCCCTCGCGAGGAGGAGCCGACCATGCACGACGAGCTCGCCGACCGCTTCCTGGCCGCCATCACCGGCGGGGACACCGACACGCTGCGTGCCCTCTACACGCCCGACGCGCTGATCTGGCACAACGGGCCCGGCGCCGGAGGAGGCTCCGAGCAGGCCGTCGAGGACAACCTGCGCACCCTGCGCTGGCTGTCGCGCAACCTCCGGGACATGCGTTACGCGGAGGTGCGCCGCGACGCCCTGCCCTCCGGCTACGTCCAGCGCCACGTCCTGCGCGGCTCCCTCCCCGACGGCACCCCGATCGAGGCCGCCACCTGCCTCTTCGCCACCGTCACCGACGACGGG
>JAFACJ010000326.1 GCA_023425615.1 Actinomycetes bacterium | reverse complement strand
CGCCTCCGACCGGCTCCCCGGTTCGCATCTGGTGCCGACCGTACGCGGTGAGCTGCTGGCCCGCCTCGACCGGCGACCAGAGGCCCGCGCCGAGCTGGAGCTTGCGGCCCGGCTGTGCACCAACCAGCGCGAACGCTCAGTGCTGCTACGCAAGGCGGCCACACTGAGCTGACTTCTCCAACTCGGCCGGCCAGAACCCAAAGCACAACCCGGGCGCCGTCGATCGCATCGGCCCAGGTACAGGGATGGATTAGCGGGTGCGCTTGACGCGGGCCTCGTCCCAGACGGGTTCGGTGGTCTCGCGGACGGTGCCGTCGGTGCCGAAGACGAGGAAGCGATCGAAGGTGCGGGCGAACCAGCGGTCGTGGGTGACAGCCAGCACCGTGCCCTCGTAGGACTCCAGGCCTTCCTGCAGGGCCTCGGCGGATTCCAGGTCAAGATTGTCCGTGGGCTCGTCGAGCAGCAACGCGGTCGCGCCTTCCAGCTCCAGTAGCAGGATCTGGAAGCGAGCCTGCTGGCCGCCTGAGAGCTTGCCGAACGGCTGGTCACCCTGGCGTTCCAGCTCGTAGCGGCGCAGCGCACTCATCGCCGCACCGCGGTTCCTGGCATGGTCCTCCCACAGGATGTCGACCAGGGCCCGCCTCTCGAACTCGGGGTGGGCGTGCGTCTGGGCGAAGAACCCGGGGACAACCCGCGCGCCGAGCTTCCAGGTGCCGGTGTGGGCGACGTCCTGGCCGGCCAGTAGCCGCAGGAAATGCGTTTTCCCCGAGCCGTTGGAGCCGAGCACCGCGACCCGCTCGCCGTAGAAGACCTCCAGGCTGAAGGGGCGCATCAGGCCGGTCAGCTCCAGGTCCTGGCAGGTGATGGACCGCAGCCCGGTACGGGCGCCGCGCAGCCGCATCTTGATGTCCTGCTTGCGGGGTGGTTCCGGCGGCGGTCCGGCCTCCTCGAACATCCGCAGCCGGGTCTGGGCCGCCGCGTACCGGGAAGCCATCGCGTCGCTGCGCGCCGCGTACTGGCGCATGTCCATGACGAGCCTTTTCAGCTGGGCGTGCTTCTCGTCCCAGCGGCGGCGTAGCTCCTCGAACCGCTCGAACCGTCGCTCGCGCGCCTCGTGGAAGGACGCGAACCCGCCGCCGTGCACCCACACGTCCGAGCCGCTGGGCGTGGGCTCGACACTGGCGACCATGTCGGCGGCCACCGACAGCAGTTCCCGGTCGTGCGAGACGAACAGCACGGTCTTGGCGGTGTTCTTCAGCTGTTCCTCCAGCCAGCGTTTACCCGGCACGTCCAGGTAGTTGTCCGGCTCGTCGAGCAGCAGCACCTCGTCGGGGCCGCGCAGAAGCGCCTCGAGAACCAGGCGCTTCTGCTCGCCGCCGGACAGGGTCCGCGCGTCTCGCCACTGGCATTTGTCGTAGGGCATGCCGAGAGCGGCCATCGTGCACATGTCCCAGAGGTTCTCCGCCTCGTATCCGCCCGCATCGCCCCAGTCGCTCAGCGCCTGCGCGTACGCCATCTGGGCGGCCTCATCGTCGCGTTCCATGATCGCCATCTCGGCCGTGTCGACAGCCCTCGCCGCCGCGGCGACGGCCGGCCGCGCGACTGCGACGAGTAGGTCGCGGACCGTCCGGTCGTCGCGGACCGACCCGATGAACTGCGGCATGACGCCCAGGCCGCCGCTGGTGGTGATCGTGCCCTCGTCGGGTTGCAGTTCCCCGGCGATCAGCCGCATCAGGGTGGATTTCCCGGCCCCGTTCGGCCCGACCAGGGCCACGGCCGCGCCTTGCCCGACCCGGAAGCTGGCGTCGGCCAGGAGCAGCCGCCCATCCGGCAGGTAGTAGTCGACATGCGCGACCTCCAGGTGACCCATGGCCGCCATCATCGTCCATGCGCCGGACCGCAGGCAAAAACCACCGCCATGATGCGATTCCCCAGAGTTCGCGTGAACTGAAGGTTTCAGCAGGATCAGCTCGGCCACGCGAGCATCGTGTCTTCGGCGCAGGCGGATGTCGAGGAGATAACGCCGCACGGTGACGTTGAAGCGGCGCAGATACCGACGACCGGTATGACCTACCGGCAAGCCGACGCTGGTCTCCCGCCGGCCCCACCACGGCCCCGCCAACAGAACCGGGCGCTCTCCTTTGAGGGAGAACGCCCAGGTCAGTGTGGGTGCACCGCCAGGGACTCGAACCCCGGACCCGCTGATTAAGAGGGCCGTTCAGTGTCGTTCTGTCCGCTGTTGAGCTGTCTTCGGGGGTCGGCTGTGACGTGTGCTGACGGATGGTGATCCGACAGACGAGACGGCTGCATGATCACAGTGTCGACCGTGTTCCCGTCCACCACGTAACGGTGTGGGGGCCACGTCAAAGTGAACCGCTCCGGGTGTGGTGGAGGCCACCACCTCCACCACACCCGGGACAGCCCACCTATGGAGCTCAAGGGCTCTTCAGCCGGGACCGGTGATGGAGGCAATGAGCCGGGTACGGGTTACTTCGTGAGTGATGGAACGGGTTGGGGATGACGATCGTAGGCACTCGGTGGTCCCGAGGCTCTCGCGCCTGCCTCTAGAAGACCGCTGAAAATCTTGTTCGGGGCTGCCCGGCGATGGCGCGTTCGACCGGTGGGCGCCAGCGGCGGTAGGCGTCCTGCCAGGCCGGTCGGTGGCGGCCTGGGCGCGGGCGGTGGCCTGCAGATCGTGGTGGGGGCGGATGGTCAGGAGCCGGCCCGCCTTGGCCGTGGTGCACCGTCCGCGCAGGGGGCAGGTGGTGCACAGGTCTTTGAAGAACGCCTTGCGCTGCTGATGGCGTCCGGTGGTCGCGACGCGGGCCTCGATGCCGGCCTGGGCGGCGTTCATGTGGCCTTCGATGACGATGCGGACGGCCTCTTCGGGGTCGTCGGGGGAGACGAGGCACTCGGCCTGGCTCAGGTCCCGTCCTCGAAGTCCGTGACCGATGGCCTCAATGGTCGAACCCTCGCCTGGCACAGCATGGTGCGCATGCGGCCAGGCGAGGGGGCGGTGAAGCCTGCTCGTTGGTGAGTGGCACGGTTCGGGCGGCTGAGCGGATGCGGGTGTCGGCCGATTCGGCGGTGGTCGTGGAGCAGAGCGCCCCGAACTCCGAGGAGAAGACGAAGGGTCAGGCTGCTGCGAGGATGTGGTCGACGGAGGTGAAGGAGTGACCGGTGGCGTCGGCGACGGCGGCGTTGGTGAGGTCGCCCGCGTGGGTGCTGAGGCCGAGGGCGAGGGCGGGGCTTTGGGAGAGGGCTGAACGCCAGCCCTTGTCGGCGAGGGCCGCGGCGTACGGGAGGGTGGCATTGGTGAGCGCGAGGGTGGAGGTGCGGGCGACGGCGCCCGGCATGTTCGCGACGCAGTAGAAGATCGAGTCGTGCACCTTGTAGGTGGGGTCGGCGTGCGTGGTCGGGCGCGAGTCGGCGAAGCAGCCGCCCTGGTCGATGGCGATGTCGACCAGGACGGAGCCGGGCTTCATACGGGCGACGAGCTCGTTGCTCACCAGGGTGGGGGCCTTCGCGCCGGGAATGAGGACGGCGCCGATGACGAGGTCCGCGGTCAGGACGGCCTCCTCGATCGCCAGCGCGCTGCTCGCGATGGTCCTGACACGGCCGCCGAAGACCTGGTCCATGGTGCGGAGCCGGTCGACGTTGAGGTCGAGCAGGGTGACGTCCGCGCCCATCCCGACGGCGATCGTCGCCGCGTTGTAGCCGGAAACGCCGGCACCGATGATCACGACGTCGGCGGGGGCGACGCCGGGAACTCCGCCGGGCAGGACGCCGCGCCCGCCGTGGGAGCGCAGCAGGGCTTGCGCTCCGGCCTGCGGGGCGAGCCTCCCCGCGACCTCGGACATGGGGGCGAGAAGCGGCAGCGCCTGGTCGGCCGTCTGGACGGTCTCGTACGCGACGCTCGTCACCCGGCGCAGGAGCAGCTCATCGGTGAGTGCCTTATCCGCGGCCAGGTGCAGGTAAGTGAACAAGAGCAGATCGGGACGCAACAGCTCGTACTCCGACGCGACGGGCTCTTTGACCTTCAGGACCATGTCGGCGGCGCCCCAGACGGACTGGGCGTCGGGGGCGATCACCGCGCCGGCGGCGGCGTACTCGGCGTCGCCGAACAGCGATCCGGCTCCGGCTCCGGTCTGCACGAGCACTTCGTGGCCCCGCGCGGTGAGTTCGCGCACTCCGGCCGGGGTCGCCGCCACGCGATACTCGTGGTTCTTGACCTCGCTGGGCACACCGATTCGCATAACTGAACCTCGTTTTCATTCCGAAGGATAGCGATATGTTGCACGAAACTGCGGTTTCGTCTGACTCTGTCCGCGTCCGTTCGATCCCGACGCCCGGACGCGATGGCGCGATTCGATGACGACACTTCCGAGAATGGCGAAGCGCGATCAAAGGGAATCCAGGGGCATCCCGGGAGAGCCTCCGG
>JAFACJ010000477.1 GCA_023425615.1 Actinomycetes bacterium | reverse complement strand
GCCTCCATGACGTTCTCCAGGGCGGTCATGTGGGGGAACAGGTTGAACCGCTGGAAGACCATGCCGATGTCGCGGCGCTGCGCGGCGACCTCGCGGTCGCGCAGTTCGTACAGCCTGCCGTTCTTCTCCCGGTAGCCCATCAGCCTGCCGTTCACCCACAGCCGGCCGCCGTTGATCTTCTCCAGGTGGTTGATGCAGCGCAGGAAGGTGGACTTGCCCGAACCCGACGGCCCGACCACGCACATCACCTCGCCGGGCCGCACCCGCAGGTCGATGCCCTTCAGCACCTCCACCTTGCCGTAGCTCTTGTGGACGTTCTCGGCCCGCACCATGAACTCGGGAGGCGCCTCGGCGGCCTCCCCCGCCGGGAGAACGGACTGGCTCATCAGTGGTCACCCTTCAAGATCCGCAGTCGCTGCCTCGCCCGCCCGGACGGGCCGGCGCCGCGGGCGAAGCGCCGCTCCAGGAAGTACTGCCCGACCAGCAGCACGCTGGTGATCGCCAGGTACCACAGGCAGGCCGCCACCAGCATCGGGAAGGGCTGGAAGTCGCGGTTGCCGACGGCCTGGAGCTGGAAGAACAGCTCGTTGGTGACCGGCACGTAGGCGACCAGCGAGGTGTCCTTGAGCATCGCGATCGTCTCGTTGCCGGTGGGCGGCAGGATGACCCGCATCGCCTGCGGCAGCACGATCCGCCGGGTGATCTGGGTCTTGGACATGCCGAGCGCCGCGGCGGCCTCGGTCTGGCCCGGGTCCACCGACACGATGCCGGCTCTGACGATCTCCGCCATGTAGGCGGCCTCGGACAGGGCGAGCGCCAGCAGGCCGGCGAGGAACCCGCTGAGCAGGGTGCGGGCGTCGACCGAGAACAGCGTCCCGTCGATGTCGACGCCGAGCAGGTCGCCGAGCTGCTCGGTGAAGGGCAGCCCGAAGCTCAGCCGCGCGTACAGGATGCCCATGTTGCCGAACAGGATGGCCAGCACCAGCCGTGGCACGGCGCGGAAGAACCAGGTGTAGAGCCAGGCGACGCCGCGCAGGATCGGATTGTCCGACAGCCGCATGATCGCGATGACGATGCCCAGCACGACGCCGATGAGCATCGCCAGGACGGTCAGCAGGATGGTGGTGCGGACGCCTTCGATGACCGGGGGCCGGAAGGCGTTGTCCACGATGTAGGACCACTTGAACTGCTCGTTGGTGAAGAGCATGTGCGCGAACTGCGCCGCCACCACCAGCAGGACGACCGCCGCGACCCAGCGGCCGGGGTGCCGGACGGGCACGGCCTTGATGGTCTCAGGCCGCGCCCCTCCCGCGTTCTGTTCAGCCGAGGTCATGAGGCCGGGTCGACCGCCGGGTCGGTGATCCCGCCCGCCTCGACGCCCCAGTTCTGCAGGGCCTTGGTGTAGGTGCCGTCGGCGATGAGCGCCTTGACGGCGTCGGCGAGGACCTGGCCGAACGGCGAGCCCTTCTTCACCACGTAGCCGTAGGGCGCCGCGTCGTAGATCTCACCGATGAGCTGCAGCCCCGACGCCTTCTTCACCGCGTAGGCGGCGATCGGCGAGTCGGCCAGTCCTGCGTCCTCCTTGCCGGAGACGACCGCGGCGGTGGCCTGGTCCTGGCCCTGGTACTGGTCGATGGTGATGGCGGGCTTGCCGGCGTCCGTGCACGCCTTGGAGCGCTTCTCGACGTCCGTGACCTGGACGGTGTCCTTCTGCACGGCGATCTTCTTGCCGCAGGCGTCGTCGGGGGTGATCGTCGAGCCGGCCTTGGCGAACCACTGGGTGCCGGCGTTGAAGTAGCTCACCATCGTCGCCTGCTTGAGGCGCTCGGGGTTGATGGTGAAGGAGGAGACGCCGACCTCGTACTTGCCGGAGGTGGCGACGCCGGGGATGATGTCGTCGAACTTGCTGGTCACCCACTCGGTCTTCAGGCCGAGCTTGGCGGCGACCGCGTCGAACAGCTCCACGTCCCAGCCCGTCACGGTCTTGCCGTCGGTGTCGAGGAACTCGTTCGGCGCGTAGGTGGAGTCGACGCCGATCTTGAGGACGCCGTCCGCCTTGATCTCGTCCGGCACCTTGGCGGCGAGGGCGGAGTCCACTGTGGCCGTGGGGGCGGGGGCGGACTTGGGGGTGCTGTCGTCCTCCTTCTCACCGCAGGCGGCGAGGCCGAGCGCGCCCACCAGCACCGCGGCGCCGGCGGCGAGCGCGCGGCGACCGGCTTTACCAGAAATCACGGTAGTTTCCTCCATACTTATCGGATCTCCCTGGATCCAAGGCTGGAACACGATATCTGTGTGTTTTGGAGCGTGCGAACCGCAGGCATTACACGGATGTTTCGTCTTCGCTGGAACCCAGGTCACCGCCCAGGTAGGCGGCGCGCACCTCAGGGTCGTCCAGGAGATCGGCGGCGGGCGCCGACTTGACCACCCTGCCGGTCTCGATGACATAGGCGCGGTGCGCCAGCTTCAGCGCCTGCTGGGCGTTCTGCTCGACCAGGAGCACGGTCGTGCCGCGCTGGTTGATCTCCTTGATGATCGAGAAGATCTGCTGGACCAGCATGGGCGCCAGCCCCATGGACGGCTCGTCCAGCAGCAGGACCTGCGGCTTGGCCATCAGGGCGCGGCCGATCGCCACCATCTGCTGCTCGCCGCCGGACATGGTGCCGGCCGCCTGGTGCTGGCGCTCCTTCAGCCGGGGGAAGAGGTCGTAGACCTCCGCCAGGTCGGGCCCGAAGTCGCCCTTGCGGGCATAGGCGCCCATCAGCAGGTTCTCGTGCACCGACATGCCGGGGAAGATGCCGCGGCCCTCGGGCGACTGGCTGATCCCGGCGACGACCCGCTTGTGGCCGGCCAGCGTGCTGATGTCACCGCCGCGGAACCACACCGAACCGCTCGACAGGGGGCGCAGCCCCGAGATCGTCTTCAGGGTCGTCGACTTGCCGGCGCCGTTGGCGCCGATCAGTGTGACGATCTCGCCCTCGTCCACCTCGATCGAGACACCGTGGAGCGCCTGGATCTTGCCGTAGTGGACGCTCACGTCCTTCAGCTCAAGAAGCATCGGACACCCCCAGATAAGCCTCGATCACCCGCGAGTTCTGCTGGACCTCACGCGGCAGCCCCTCGGCGATCTTCTGTCCGAAGTCCAGCACCGCGATCCGGTCGCTGATCCCCATGACCAGCGCCATGTCGTGCTCGATGAGCAGCACGGTGCGGCCCGCGTCGCGGATCCGCCGGATCAGCGCCTGGAGTTCCCGCTTCTCCGCCGGGTTCATGCCCGCGGCGGGCTCATCCAGCAGCAGCAGCTTGGGGTCGGTGGCCAGGGCGCGGGCGATCTCCAGCCGCCGCTGGTCGCCGTAGGAGAGGTTCTTCGCCGTGGCCTCGGCCTGGCCCCCGATCCCGCAGAAGTCGAGGAGTTCGGCGGCGAGCCGTTTGGCGTCGCGTTCCTCCCTGCGGTAGCGGGGCAGCCCGAACGTGACGTTCAGCAGGCCCGAGCGGTGATGGGCGTCGGCGCCCACCATCACGTTCTCCTCCGCCGACATGTTGTGGAACAGCCGGATGTTCTGGAACGTTCGTGCGATTCCACTCTGGGTGACCTTGTAGCGCTTGCTGCCCTGGATCGCCTTGCCGTTGAACAGCACGGCGCCGGACGTCGGCGCGTACACCCCGGTGATGACGTTGAAGACCGTGGTCTTGCCGGCGCCGTTCGGGCCGATCAGCGCGAAGATCTCGCCTCGGGCGATCTCCAGGTCCACCTCGTTCAGCGCCACCACGCCGCCGAACTGCATCACCAGCCGGTCGAGCTTCAGCAGGGGTTCGTGCTGCGTCATTTGCCCACCACCGCGACCTCCGCGCCGAGGTGGCCGCTGCCGCCTCCGCCCTCCTGCAGTTCGGCCTTGCGCCTGCGCGAGGGGATCAGCCCCTCGGGACGCCAGATCATCATCACCACGATCACCGCGCCGAAGATCAGCTCCCGGTACTCCTGCGCCCCGCGGAACCGCTCGGGCAGCCAGGCGATGAGGAACGCGCCGATCATCACTCCCGGCAGGTTCCCCGAGCCGCCGAGCACCACCGCGGCCAGGATCGTCGCCGAGAGGATGAAGGGGAAGGAGTCGGGTGCCACGAAGGTGGTCTTGGACGCCCACAGCACGCCCGCCGCCCCGCCGACGGCGGCGCCGATCGCGAAGGCCAGCAGCTTGAACTTGAACGTCGGCACGCCCATGAGCTCGGCCGCGTCCTCATCCTCCCGGATCGCCGCCCACGAGCGGCCCACCCGGCTGTTCTCCAGCCGCTTGACCATGATGATGACGATCGCGATCAGCACGACCAGCAGGTAGTAGTACGGGCGCGCGTCGCGGACGCCGTACTGGAAGATCTCCACTCCGCCGAGCTCCGTCTCCGAGAGGTCGGGCGGGCGCGGCACGTTGTCGATGCCGCGGGTCTGGCCCAGGTAGTGGCTGTTCTCGGCGACCTTGCGGACGATCTCCCCGAAGCCCAGCGTCACGATGGCCAGGTAGTCGCCGCGCAGCCGCAGCGTCGGCGCGCCGAGGATGACGCCGGAGACCGCCGCCATCACGATGCCGATCGGCAGGATCTCCCAGAACGACCAGTGGTAGCGGACGGACATCACCGCCATGCTGTAGGCGCCGACCGCCCAGAAGGCCACATAGCCCAGGTCGAGCATGCCCGCGTAGCCGACGACGACGTTCAGGCCGATCGCGAGCAGGACATAGATCCCGATCGGATAGAACAGGATCGACGACCACTTGGCCTCGGGTGACATGATCGGCCCGAATCCGCTGTAGGGCAGCAGCAGCGCGCCGACGAACAAAAGCGCGTAGACGCCCCAGCGCGCGGGGGTCGGCGCGGTGGCCCACCACAGGCTCAGCCTCTCGCCCGGTAGCGCGAGCGCCTTGCGCAGCCCGCCACCGGCCGGTCCCGCGGCCTTCTTGCCGTTCGTGCCGCCGCCGTTCTCCGTCTTGGTCATCTTGACGCTCATGCGCGGGCCTTCTGCAGTGACTCGCCGAGGATGCCGCTC
The DNA here is from genome assembly GCA_023425615.1 of Actinomycetes bacterium. GTDB lineage: Bacteria > Actinomycetota > Actinomycetes > Streptosporangiales > Streptosporangiaceae > Actinocorallia. The sequence continues at coordinate 3,055 of JAFACJ010000477.1, read as the reverse complement.
GGCCGGAACATCAGGATGACCACCAGGATGCTGAAGGCGATGACGTCCTTCCACTGCGAGCCGAAGATGCTCGCCCCGTAGTTCTCGATCAGGCCGAGCGTGAACCCGCCCACCAGGGCCCCCTTGAGATTTCCGATGCCGCCGAGGACCGCGGCGGTGAACGCCTTGATCCCCAGGATGAAGCCGATGAAGTAGCTCGTCACCTCGTAGAAGATCAGGAAGAAGAAGCCGGCGGCACCGGCCATCAACCCGCCGATCAGGAACGTCACCATGACGATGCGGTCGATGTTGACGCCGAGCAGCACCGCGGTCTCGGGGTCCTGCGCCGTCGCGCGGATACCGCGGCCGAGCTTGGAGCGGGTGACGAAGAGCTGAAGGATGATCATCATCACCAGGGCGGCGACGACGATCAGGAGTTTGTCATTGCGCACGTCGCCGGAGCCGATGCTGAACAGCACGTCCTTGTCCATGATCCGGCGCTGCTCCTCCCCCGGCTGGCTGAACCCGACCATGTCGCGGCCGCGCCCGGGGGAGAAGAAGTGAGGGATGATGACGGTGGCGAACAGCTCCTGCAAGAAGAGCGACGCGCCGATGGCGGAGATGAGGGCCGCGAGCCGGGAGGCGCCCTTCTTGCGCAGGGGCCGGTAGGCGATCCGTTCGAGCAGGACCGCCGCTCCCCCGGAGGCCGCCATCGCGCCGGCCAGGCAGACCAGCAGCACGCCCACCAGGGCCATCCCCCCGAAGGGGCCGGTGAACCCGAAGACCTGCATCACGCCGAGCGCCCCGAAGGTGCCGATCATGAAGATCTCGGAGTGCGCGAAGTTGATCAGCCGCAGCACCCCGTAGACCATCGTGTAGCCGAGGGCGAGGAGCGCGTAGATGGCGCCGAGGGAGAGCCCGTCCACGGTGGCGGGCCAGAACTGATTCATGAGGTCGTTGAACAAGGCGTGTCACTTTCACGAAGAAGGGCGGGAACCCGGGTGTGACGTGCCTGCACGCGGTTCCCGTGTTCCCGCCCCGACCCTGAATGCGGCTGGACGCTACGGCTTGGCCGTCTTGGCGTTGCCCAGCAGCGGGAGGGACTCGCCCGTGACCTTGTAGATGTAGACGTCGCCGCCCGCCACCTCACCGTTGGCCTCGAACTTGATCTGCTTGCTCACGCCCGTGAAGTCGACCGTGCTGATGAACTTCTGGATCTCCTCCGGCGTGGTCGCGCCGGACTGGACCGCCTTGATGAACACGGTGGCCGCGTCGTACGCCTCGGCCGCGTAGATCGCGGTCGGCGAGTTGAACTTGGCCTTGTAGGCCTCGGCGAACTTCTTGCTCGCCTCACCCGCCGTGCCCTCCGGGTCGATCAGGCAGGGGCAGCCGATGAGGGAGCCCTCGGCGTTGGTGCCGCCGGCGCCCTTGGCCAGACCGGCGTCCAGTGAACCGTCGCCGGACAGGAAGGTCGCCTTGACGCCGCCCTCGCGCAGCTGCTTGATCAACTTGCCGCCCTCGGCGTAGTAGCCGCCGAAGAAGATGGCGTCGGGGGCGAAGGCCTTGGCCTTGTTGACGGTGGAGGAGAAGTCCGAGCCGTCCGGGTCGATCGCGTCCTCCTCGGTCGTCGCCCCGCCCTTCTCGACGGCGGCCTTCACCGCGGCGGCCAGCGGCTGACCGTAGGTGGTCTTGTCGCTGATGATGAAGACCTTCTTGGCCGACACACCGCTGGTGATGAACTCGCCGATACCGGCACCCTGGACCTCGTCGTCCGAGATGATCCGGTGCCAGTACTTCCAGCCCTTTTCGGCCAGGTCCACAGCGGTCGCCGAGGCCGAGACGCTCGGGAGCTGCGCCTCCTCGAGCACCGGGCCGGCCTGGGCGGACTCACCCGAGAAGGCCGGTCCGATGAGACCAGCGATCTTGTCCTGCTTGATCGCGTTCTTCGCCAGGGAGACCGCCTGCTCCGGCTTGCCCTGGCTGTCGTAGGGGATCAGCTTGATCTTGGTCTCGGGGTTAGTGGCGTTGTACTCGTCGATCGCGAGCTGCGCCGCGTTCTTGATCGGGAGGATGAGACCCGCGTTCTCGCCGGTCAGGTCACCCATGAGGCCGATGCTGACCTCGGAGGTGTCACCTCCGGAGCCCGAGTCTCCACCGCCGCAGGCGGTCAGCGCGAGGCTGGCGGCGCCGAGCAGCGCGAGGAGGCGCATCGTGGGGGGTACACGTTTCATGCCGGGTCTCCTTCTCGGACCGCGGCCTCCAGAGCCGTCGGTCACATGGGAACGATTGGCCGAAACGTACTCAACGGTCACCCAGGAGCACCAGGCCAGAGGGGTTCTCCCGACATCGTGATGCACACTCGTGACCTTGCCGCAATCAAAGAAAAACCTCTGAAATCAGCATTTAACGCAGGAAATCGTGCAGGCTATTCAGGGCTATTGTCCACTTCAGCCTCCGATGCGGTGGTTTCCAGAACCGCTTCGGCCACCTTCCGCATCGTCAAGCGGCGGTCCATCGACGTCTTCTGGATCCAGCGGAACGCCTCCGGCTCGCTCCAGCCGTGCTGCGCCTGCAGGTGGCCCTTGGCCCGGTCCACCACCTTGCGGGTCTCCAGCCGGTCCTTCAGCGAGGTGACCTCCGACTCCAGCTGGCGGATCTCGTCGTAGCGCGAGACGGCCATCTCGATGGCCGGCACCAGGTCGGCCTTGGTGAAGGGCTTGACCAGATAGGACATGGCGCCCGCGGCGCGGGCCCGCTCCACCAGCTCCCGCTGGGAGAAGGCGGTGAGCATGATCACCGGGGCGATGCGCTCCCCGGCGATGCGCTCGGCCGCCGAGATGCCGTCCAGGATCGGCATCTTCACATCCAGGATGACCAGGTCGGGGCGCAGCTCGGTGACGAGCTTGACGGCGCTCTCCCCGTCCCCGGCCTCGCCGACGACGAGATAGCCGTCCTCCTCCAGCATCTCCTTGAGATCGAGTCGGATCAAAGCCTCGTCTTCCGCGATGACAACTCGCTTGGCGCTCTCACTCACGCACATGAGACTACAAGGAACCGGTACTCTGGTGCCTGCCCG